>NZ_JAHPYX010000193.1:0-24864 GCF_019058535.1 Candidatus Borrarchaeum sp. | reverse complement strand
TGATAACCCAGCTTACTAAACCTCCAATAACTCCCATATTAAGCACATTAGCACCGTAAGCTGTAATACCGCCGTCGCCAAAGAATGCCTGCACTAATAAAACACTTGCAATAATCACTATTGCGCCAGCAGGCCCCACATAGGCAGTAGCTAGAGCTGTGCCCACAAGATGACCACTTGAACCGTAAGGTACTGGGAAGTTGAACATCTGAGCTGCAAAAATGCCCGCTGCTAAAACGCCAAGAAGCGGTATGTGTTTGTCTTCGAGACCTTTTCCTATTCTATAGATCGAATATGCTATAAAAATTACTGCAATTACCAAATAGACAATCGCTTGTTCTATAGGAATAATTCCATCGGGAATATGCATCTTATTGACTCCTCCTATTTTTTTCTTGTCTCTCTGTAATTTAGAGGCGTTGTATATAGGTATTACTGCCTCTTTACAGAGATAACTTATTAGAATATTACTGATTACAGTATTCGTAAGACTCCAAAAAAGAATATAAGTGTTACTCTATTGCGAGCGCGTAATATTGTAAAAATAAAGAATGTTTTTTAATAGGCGAGTTACATGAAATAACACTTTCACGAAATTCAAAATAATAACATTCTAAACGATATCACCGTATATAAAACGAAAAAAGAAAAACCTTTAAATACAACGTTTTTATGATGAGAGCAATTCCCATATTTATTTAAATGACCGTGAAGTGAATTCAAGAGAAGATTTTTGATATATGAAGGTAAAAAAGGCGGGAAGAACCTATTGAAAAAAGAAAAATCTATTGAAAAAACACTAGAAGACAGTTTTACCAATGCATTTCCTGACACAACTCCTCCCTTAGAAGATGACAAAAATCCAAAAGGCATTGTAGTGGCAACTCCCTCTTCTGAATTAAATCCTCGTTTAGCGAAAACAATTGCCGAATCAAACATTCCCAAGTTACAGGGAGAAACTCTCGAAGAAGACGAGATAATTACGCCTGAAGGAGAGGTTTATAAGATAGAAAAAGCCACACACGGTCTTAATTATACAAAAAGTGAGCGAACCGCGGCATTTCGAAAATTAATGACAGCCATTGCATATGGCGAGGAAAGGGAAGTCACTATCGATGGAAAAAAACAAAAAATAACGATCCGTAGAACGGATATTTTTCCAGGAGATTTAACACCATATGCACAATATTGTGAAAACCCCGAATGTAAAGAACTATTCATACCAGAACCCGAAGGAAAAGGGAAAAAAATAATTTCTAGGAACGCATTAACCGTAGAAACGATGTATGATGGTACGGACATCATCGTTATAAAAACATGTAATCGTTGTGATGCACAACACATTACCGTGTCCGATATGCGCGCGACTCGATTTTTTATGGTTTCTCGATCGTAAATAAGTCAATGAACATGAAAAACAAGTCTGGAAGTCCAGATATCATGCCTTGCCTATAAGGAATCGATCTCCTATGTACGATCTATTAATTTCAAATGGAACAATAATGAGGTATTCCAGTCCCTTGAGTTCTGTAATGCAATTATAACTAAGATCTTTATATTCAAAGATGTAGTGCGCATATAGTTGTTTTTTTTCACAATCCTGTATTCTATTTATATGAAAGAACGCATGATAGTAGTACTGAGGGGATAATATGGGTCTTGAAATGGAAATAGAATCGATTATCAAGAAACTGAAGGCAGAAACAAAGGGCATAAAGGATCCCACTACCAAATTGGCTATTCTAAGTCTAACAAAGGTAGCTAACGCCCTATTAAAAAGAATTAACGACTTAGAGACGCAATTAAAAGGTAGCTAAAAACGAAAGATCTCGTATCAATTAAAAGTGTACAAAACTGTAAGGTCATATGCTCAGTTAACGTCAGGCAACTCTATGATATAATATCTTCTACGATTCACCAGCATCTGCTTTTATGGTAACTACGCGAAGTTCATGAATTCCTCGAAGCACGGTTAAATCATCTTTTAGTTTTTTTATTTCTGAAGCCTTTCCATGACATACAAGCACTTCTAAACAGTGCTCCGAATGCAGATGGCTGTGCGTACGGGCCTTTACGAGTTCGGTGTATTTGTGAAAAACTGTCGATAATCTCTCAGAAGATGAGGCGTCCTCTTCGTACAGTATTGTTATCGTTGCAATAAACATACTATCATGCTGATTTGTTAGCCATGCATCCTCTGAGATTAAAACTCGAATTGCTTTTCTTATGACTTCAGAACGACTTGCATAGCCCTCTCTTTCAGTTATGCTATCCACCTGGTCAATTAACTTCATCGGTAATGACATACTTATTACGGGAATCGTTATCACCAACAAAAAACGTTAATCATCTATCAACTTGTGAGACTATAGTTTACTTACTACTTAAAAGATAATAAATAAATAAATAAATTCCTCCATGTTCTCGATTAACAACAAAGAGAGGATTTCTTGATAATAAGTTTATTTGGTCAAATAACCTAAAAGATTCTTTCCAGAACAAAGTTTTTGGAGACGGAACGCATGGAGAATACGTATAATAACCTTTTAATCGAATTGAATGATATTTTAAAAGCTCAGAGCATTATCAATGGTCATGTTCACTGGACCCCACTAGTTTCTTCAGCAACATTGGGGCAACAAATTGGAGCAAATCTTCATTTTAAAGCAGAAGTTTTCCAAAAGACTGGAAGTTTTAAACCAAGAGGGGCTTTGAACAAGCTTCATAGTCTGACCTTAGAGGAGAAAAAGCAAGGCGTAATTACAATTTCGGCTGGAAATCATGCACAAGGGCTCGCATATGCATCTTCCTTGTTAGGAATCAAAGCAACAGTTATAATGCCTCAAAATGCTGTGAAGAGCAAAGTTGAAGCTACAAAGGATTATGGGGCTGAAGTAATTCTTCATGGTACCCACAAAGATCTCATGCCTAAATGCCGGGAGGTTCAACGGGAACGAGATTTAATATTGATTCACCCCTTTGACGATCCCTTCGTTATTGCGGGTCAGGGAACCATTGGCCTTGAAATCCTGGAAGACTTGCCAACAGTTGAGATGGTTGTTGTTCCTATAGGTGGTGGTGCATTGGTCTCGGGGATTGCAACAGCAATAAAGTCAAAGAAACCTGATACTAAGATCATTGGAGTGGAGCCCACTGGGGCTGCAGTTATGACAAAAAGTATTCAGCAAAATAAAGTGGTCCATTTGGACGAGATAAATACTGTGGCTGACGGTCTAGCTGCTCCATTTGCAGGCAGATATACCATTGCACACGTTAAAGAATATGTAGATAAGGTTGTACTTGTTTCAGACGAGGAGATTATTGCTGCCTTACGTTTAATTCTAGAAAGGTGCAAAATTTTGACGGAACCCTCAGGAGCTGCTAGTTTTGCTGCACTCCTTTTTGATAAAATCGCCATACCGAAAAATTCGCATGTTGTTTGTGTCTTGAGCGGAGGAAATGTCGATATAAGCATGCTCAAAAAAATCCTGTGAAATATAAGTCCTATCTTGATATATACGAACCATATGGATGGGAAAAAGGCGAAGGACGAGAAAAGTGATCCTGCCTAAGCAATTTTATAGCGCGGATGACTGCGATCCAATCTTATGCCAGATTCTGTCACCATTGATGAAAAAGCAACGTCAACCATGGCAACAGCAGGAAAAATAAAATCAGCATGCTTAATTGGACCATAAAGAATGAAATCTGCTCCAGTTGCTATTGTCACAGCATTTGCAACAGCTAAAGCTGGTTTCTTGGCTTGTTTTCCCATTTTTGACTTTAAACCACGCCAGGTGTCAACTGCGTTATGCGCTCCACTCCCACACGGCAATCCAACTTCAGTTTTTAATTGGTAGATTGCGTTGCAACCCGCGCCAAGTGATGGGAGATCTAAAATCGCAGTATCAATAATAGGTTTGGTAACGCCAATTTCTTGTACGGTATTGACCAATTGTTTTGCGGCATCAACTCTTCCTTTTGAAGTAAAATCTTTCATGTTCATAGCGAGTAATAATACACTTTCAATCCCTGATTCTTTGATGGATTTCAGTTCATCTTGACCAGAATCAATGGTGATAGAATTATAAACAACATCTTTAATACCCGCTTCCTTGATGTAATCAAGACCAGAGATTTTTACTGAACTGATCACTCCGTCCATCAAAATAGGCATATCTGTTACACTGGAAACGAAATCAAGGTGTTTTCTCATATTCTCTTCTGTACTTACAACCACGTCAATCATACAAGGATTCCCCGTTTTATCAGAGAATTCCTCTTGTAACTTAATTACCTCTTCCGCTTTTTCCTTGTCGAATTTCCCAGATTTTTCGTCTTCTACGGTCTTGTCACCTTTGTAAAATATCGTGCCAATCAAAACCGTAGGATATCTCCAAGGTTCCCCTCCAATCTCAGTATTTCCAATACTGAAGCGTTTCTGTTCCTTTTCAAAGTTGAACATACAAACTCCTCTTAACTTTATAACATGTGAAACGGGAAGTTGTTTATAATCATTGCGCAAGAACACTCCCATTTAGTCCTCCAAGCCACATGATGTTTCAGCTGACATCTTTCCCGAAAATATTGAAGTCTGCTGTGAGTGAATATCCATCTTGCGTTTTCTTCAAGTGTTCTATGTTTGCACTTTTTCTATTCTTAGAAAATAAGTTCCCTAGCATATTCGAATAATGATACGTTCTAGGGAAAGGTTAAAAACATCAATCACAAATGGTGGGCAATACCTTCCCTTTTAAAAGCAATGAACTTTCTAAATTAATAGAGTCAAGAAAAGCTGGGGGTACTTACTGGTGGTTATGACACATAAGGAACGATTTCTCACGGCTATTCGTCATGAGGAACCTGATTGTGTACCTATCGATGGCACGTTCATAGATTTGATTCATACTGAACGTATTACAGGAAAACGAGCTTATGGTGCTGGATCTGGTGGAGGCGGGGGCGGAGTCTCAACGCAACAAGAAGAGATGACTTATACAGAAATGATGACTCATAATCAAAAACTCGAAAATGAAGCGAGAATGAAACTTGGCCTTGACGTCCTGACGGTTTCTGACTATAAAGTGTTTCCAGAAGACTATAAACCTAAATTCATCAATAAAGACACCTATGTCGATCTGTGGGGTAAGATCTACAAAATAAAAGAAGACGTAAAGACGACCTGGTGGATAGATGGCACTATAAGAACACCTGAGGATCTTGAGAAGTGGCGTTCGGAGTTTCCAAACCCAAAAGAATTCAATTGTGAAATTGTCGACCTGACTATTGAAGAAGCGGAAAAAAATTATTATCCTGTTGTAGTATGGGTTCACGGTTCTATGATGTTTCCGTATCTCATGATTGGCGGCATAGATAAAATGGTGCTTGCCATTTATCGACAACCTGAGTTTGCCAAAGAATTGGTGCGGATTGTAGCGGATTTAAACCTCGAAATAACAAAGCAACTTTTGAATAGAGGACGAGGCTCTATAGACCTTGTAATCGAGAGCGATGACATAGCAGATGTTAAGACGCCTTTCTACCCCCCCAGGCTCTTTAGAGAGTTTTTCTTTCCGTATTTTAAGCGATTAATCGATGAATGTCACAGTCGAGGCATACCATTCATGAAACACTCAGATGGAAATTTATACCCGCTCCTTGATGACTTCGTCGAAATGAGCGTCGATGGATTGCATCCAATTGAACCAGGAGTCATGGATTTAGCCGATGTGAAACAGAGGTATGGTGATAAATTCGTATTACGGGGAAATGTAGATTGTACCCATGTTTTACCATATGGAACGGAAGAAGATGTCCGTAGAGATGTTAGACGATGTATTGACGCCGCAGCAGAAGGAGGGGGATTTATTCTCGCAGATAGCAACAGTCTGCATTCGTTAGTGAAAACGGAGAATATCAAATTTATGATAGACGAAGGACGAAAATACGGCCAATATCCACTTCAAAAATCGTAAATTGAACAGAGGTGAATTTATGAACGAAAAAGAGGTACTTAAAACAATTGCTGAAAGTTTAGCTGATTTAAAGGATGATCTTCTCAAAAATACACTAAGAAAAGCGATGAAAGAGATTCCACTTAAAAAAATAATTCGAGAAGGTTTAGGAAAAGGAATGGAAGTGGTTGGAACAAGATATGAACACGGAGATTATTTTCTTAGTGAACTAATTATGGCTGCCACCCTTATGAATGAAAGCATGGAGTTACTACAACCTTTGCTGAAACATAATACAGCAGATAAAGATGCCATTGGAAAAACCGTGATCGGCACTGTGGAGGGCGATTTACATGATATTGGAAAAAACCTCATTGGTGCTATGCTTGAGTCAGTAGGATTTAAAATCACTGATCTTGGAGTAGACGTGACCCCAGAAAAGTTTGTCGAAGCAGTAAGACAAGTAAAACCTGATATTCTCTGTATGTCCACACTTTTAAGTGCAACAATGGGTAAAATCGAAGAAACTATTAAAAAACTAGAAGAAAATGGATTGAGAGATACTATCAAAGTTCTTGTCGGTGGTAGATGCCTAAATGATCAAATTGCTCGCGACATGGGTGCCGATTCTTATGGCGATGATGCGTGGGACGCCGTAAGAAAAGCACGAATGCTTCTCTCCTAATTAAGTCGTCACTATGCTGGAATTTTTGTATTTTCACGTCTTTGTAGAGTATTAGCTGTGGTGATGACATTCCTAAAAAGAAAAAGATGGATAGTGGGTTAGACGACTTCCTTCTTTCGAAGTCGGATCAGGCTATATGAGACTAAGGCAGTCACTGAAACTAAGGGAATAAACAGTGTGCCGAGGCATCCAATTGAAACGGTTGATACTGCCATATAGGCGTCAGTCGAAACCAATCTATCGGTTATAGTACCATCAGGAGATCTGGATTCAAAGAGGATGCCTGTGTTGGTGTCTCGATAGCTTCTACTAGATTCACTATAGTAGGCAGTGTAGCTGACACCCTCGAATTCGTAGTTTTGAGTGGTAAGACTTAAATCTTCTTCTAAATAGCTTTTTGGTAGTAGCCACGGTGAAACATAGGCAAGGTTAAGTTCGGTAATACTTGCGTCGGCATCGAGGATTTCAGTATGGGTGTTACCACTTACAGTTACTTCCAGCGTTATCGTCTTGCCTTCTACGTTAATCACTTTCATTTTAATAGTTCCATAGCTATTTGACTGCCATTGTATCTCATTGCCTATTGATAATGTTCCCCAGTTTGGTTCAGCAATAACAATTGTCGAGGTGCTGGCGATTAAACAGGCCAAGCATACAACAAGAAGTCCCATTAAAACTCTTCTGAATGTCTTCTCCATAGACTCACCATGTTTGGTGTTACAATTCACAAGCTTTTGCCGTATATTAGGGGGTTTTTGTTTATATTATTTCTCGACAAGAAGACCTCCCAACTTATTGAGGGGAAGTTTGAATTGCGTTTTCTACTGGTTTCACTTTCTCCGTAGTATATCTCAGCTATAAATTGGTTTTTGCGGATATTACCTCTAATGACATGAAGCTCAGGGTGACGCATTGTTTTTAGACAGCTTTAAGAAATGCACAAAGAAAACCACGAAAATTAGCCGCTATACACAGGTTTATATCTCTCGCGTTCCAATTTCCATTTGAGACAGATTAAGGAGATGAACTAAATGGAAAAATCATATACTTATCCTACAGTGGATAGACTTATGTGGGCTTTTATGGCTGCGGGTGCAGGTATAGTCCTTCTTCTAATAGGCATAGGACTTCCGATATTTGTTCCTCAACAGTCGATATCAACTACTCGCTGGCTAGAAGTGTTAACTGGTAGTACAACAGGACCGCCAACGTTTAATATACTACTCACACGAGCAATATTTGTGATCTTAGGAATCTTTGCCTTAATTAATGCGTTTTTAATATATCGAATTGGATCTGTGTCCGTAAAAATCGATGATGACATAATTACATTTCAAAAAGGAGATAAAATCATCAAAGTTCCTTGGACGGAAGTGACTGATGTCAAAAAACACGTAACAGTTGGAGTAAGAGCAGGGGCAACTGAATTAGTTACGATAGCCACAGAGAAAGATCCTCATATTATAACCTTTAATTCAAAGATCATAGGTTATGACGAGATAATGAAGGCTATCCAAAGTCATACAAAAGTGAGATTTTAGACACAATAAATACACTACTTTTTTTTGGATTGCAGAGTTCATCACATGAATGTGGAACCTGTAACGCGTTTTATTCCACATTTTCTCATAATTTTTGGTGCCCGACCTAGAGGCATACATTATTGTAATTTTCAGGGATAATTTTGTACTTTATGTCTTGTTAGAAAATAAAATTCCAGAACTCCATGAAATAGCCGAAATACACAAGTTTATATCTTTATCATCACTATTTTTTTTAAATAGAAACCTAAACGGAGGAAAATCAAGATGTCTCAGACATTTTCTTACAAAACCTTTGAGCAATTAGAGTGGACGCTTATCGCTGCAGGTGCGGGAATTGTTCTCCTAGTATTAGGATTTGGATCCTTTTTCTTAGCTCCACAAAGTACTCTCTCAAGTATTCGGTGGTTAGAAGTATTAACGAGTAGACCAGCAGCAGAACAACCAGTGTTCTTCACGCCGCTCTCGCAAGCAATTTTTGTGATAATCGGAATTCTTGCTTTGATTAACGCGGTATTTATTTACAGAGTTTTTTCGGTCAACATTAAAGTAACTGATGATGCGATTACATATCACAGAGGAAGAAAAACCATCAGAGTTCCTTGGTCTGAAGTAACTGATGTCAAAAAACGTGTAGTTGCCTCGCGATATGGAGCAGGAGAACTCGTGACTCTAGTTACAGAGACAGATTCTTATAAAATTAGTTTTAATTCCACGATCAAAGGATATCCTGAACTATTGGAAGCGATTAAGACCCACACGAACATTAAATTCGCGTAGTCAAACACTTTTTTTCAAACCTTTTACTTATTTTGCGTGCTACGACACAAGAAAGCCCCAGTGCTTGAGCTTGGGGATGAATGGTGTCAAGATAGTATATTTTTTAACTTTGTGCTGTTTTTTGCTGAGTTTATAAACCAGGATGAAGTACACAGACTGAGAACTTGTAGTGTACATTAGTAACCAGCTAGTATAAGTTGTGCGGAGCACTCATACCATGGTAACCAAGAACCAACGGATCAAAGCTACCTTGAAAGACACTAAGGCGCGTCGTAAACACATGAGGTGCCGGGTGTACACCGTGAAGCTTGACCGCTCTCATGTAAACCACGAATCATTAACTCACTTAAAACGTTTATTTGTAGAAGCTAAATGGCTGTATAATTATTGTGTAGGGCATCCTAACATGTTTTCTATTGATGACAAAATAACAGTCGTGTCAGTGAAAGTGAAAGACTGCTTTGAACATCGCCAATTGAGGTATTTATCGTCACACATGCGTCAGAGCATCATCACACGCACCCAGCAGAATATCCGTAGCTTAGCGCGTGCAAAAGCGAAGGGGCACAAAGTAGGACGGTTGAAGTTTAAGTCGTATATAAATTCCATCTCGCTCAAGCAATACGGCAATACCTACAGGATCCTCAACGGCAACTACGTGCGGATTCAAGGGATACCACAAAAACTACGTGTCAATGGTTTGGAACAACTGCCGCCTGATTGTGAATATGCCATTGCTACGCTCCTTCACCAGCATGGCGCCTATTACCTGGCGATCACGACCTATACCCCGCAAGAACACAGCCTGGAGATGGTAGTGCCTGAGAAATCAATTGGCATTGATTTTGGGGTAAAGCATCAGTTAACGCTGTCGAACGGGATACGTATACGCTACAAGATACCAGTTACACGCCGTACAAAGCAGTTGTGTAAGCAATTAAGTCGTAAACGGTATCGCAGTAAGAATTGGTGGAAAACGCTCTTTAAATTGCTCAAAGCCTATGCCAAAACCACTAATATTAAGCGGGACATCCGCAATAAACTGGTTCATTTCTTATGCACCACTTTCCAAATGATATGTTATCAAAACGAGAATTTACGCTCATGGCAACGCCTGTGGGGTAGAAGAATGCTGTCAACCAGCCTGGGTGGGATAATTCGCATGCTTGAAGCCAAGGTGCAAACACCGGTGGAAGTAGACCGTTTCTTCCCCTCAACCAAGACCTGTTCGCGGTGCGGTCATCAACGTACCATGAGTTTAGCAGACCGTACCTATGTGTATCAGCACTGCGGTCTGGTGATCGACCGTGATTATAACAGCAGTTGCGTACTAGAACACGAAGGACATAGAATACTAGGTAGGGGACCTACCGAAGTCACGCCTGCGGAGACTAATACCTCTACCTTAGCGTTGGCCTATCTGAATCAGATAGCTTACGTTGAGGCAAGTATGGTCGTAGAAACAGGAAGCCTCACTGCTTTAGCGTGAGGTAGTTCACATTCTAAGCTTGTTGTTTGACATTACACGGGTTCATTTTTTTGTTTGAATGCTCTAGTTTCTTTAAATTCATTCTGGGAGAAGCAAAGTTAGTACAGATGCAATTGCGGCTTCTGTTGCCTTTTTTCGATCAGAAGCTGTGCCTACAATCAGGACATCACCCTCTTGGAGGTCAAAATTAGAAGTCAACTTATTATAAAGATCTTCATTTGATGTTTTAAGGTTCTCTATTGGTTTTGGAGGAATAAATAGCGTATTTTTCTCAAATATAATCGTTGTAGCACCATCTGCTCCCACTTTTATTGCCTCATCTCTCAATTCTACGCCGGTTTTCACTTTTAACGCGGCATTTCTAAGTTGACAGATTGTATCGAACTTTCCAATAGTAAGCGCCTTTAAATTTAAGTCAGTTCGTATTTCAATAAGTTCCTTTCTAATTTCTTGCATAAGATTCTTTCCTTCGTTGCTTAATACATGTCCTTGTTTTGGGATTGCTTTTATTAATCCTATTTCCTTAAGGTGCTTAATAATGGTCCGAACGCTTGAATCACTTATCTCAAGTTCTTTTGAAAGCTTATAGCGTCCTATCGGTTCTTTTGAAGCTATATAGAGGAGAACTATTAGAATATGGGCTTTTCCAAATGAGGGATGTGGTTTACCGTTCCTGAAAATCCTTTCAAATAATTTAGTAAGCAGAATGAAGCCTCCAAATATTCTCGCAATCTCCCCACTATTATATATATCAAATAAAAAGTAAAAGGTTTCTGGATAGTCATTTTAACTGTATAAGACGTTAAGCTTGTTTGTAGGAAAGTAATCCATTAGAAGTGTTTGACTATCGCTTCTTCTTTCTTCTCTCTTCTTTTCTTTTCAGTCTTTTGTCTCTTTTCTCAGCAAGACTCACGACCCTATTTACCCAGTCTACGTAACCCTCATTGTATTTAAACAAAATTATGAACAGAAAGACAAAAATCGATAAAAATATAACACTTAACGTCCATTCCCACATGAACCCATATGCAACATATCCCCAGATCAAGCTTGTTGCTCCCAAGAACGGGAGCCTACGCCATTTTTGATAACCTTTGATAGGGTCTTTTTTAAATTCTACTTCAACGCCCTTGTTAGCAACGAGAATCCAGAGCAAATGGAAAATTGATGCACCAGCTAATCCCGTAATAATTACGATTGGTTCCCAATCCCAAACCCATTTTGAAGGGTTTCTGATAAATGTATTAAGTGCGATGTATATAGCAAGTGGCACAATAAAACTAATTATAGTGAGTATCCGCATATTCCTAGTTATGCCAGCAAGTCTCTCTTTATTCTCCAAAAGATATGTCGTCTTATACCTCATTCTTTCTTTACTCATATTTCGCACCGCGGAGATAATATCATAGATTATATGTCCTTGTATAAACACAGTTTATATTTGGGACAAAATTCTTGCGCTAGCTTATATTTAATGGAACTTTAGAACACATACATCTAAGTCTTTATACTTAAAACTTTCTCTGAGTGTTCCTTTTTTAAATCAAAATGCAAATTTTCTTACCTTCAATTTCAAGCAATCTCATAGCTAGTAGTTAAATAAAGTCTTTGAAAATTTATATTGGTATAATTTCATTTTAGAAGTTTAATTATTGATAAAGTTATAGATGAGTCTGCATTTCTCCGAGAGTTTCCAAAGCACTTCTTCCTGTTCAGGAGTCGGAAAGATCCTGATTTGCTGTGTCAGTTTCATGGGTTTCACGCAGACTCTATTATCAGAACTTCTACCCCAAAAAAACTATATAAAGCTAGCGGCTTTCATCCCCCACCTTTCGGAAGGGAACTTCCCCGCCGCATAAGTTAAATGAAAAAGGTTCAGACGAATAACTAGCTCCAAATTAACCTCCAACTAGATAGATGCATAACTATATAAGAGATCAAGAGTCCTTCTACAAAAAATCAACTTGTAAGAATTCTGAAGATTTTGGTTTCGAGGTGAGAATACATGACAAAATGTCCCCAATGTGAATCTGATAGTGTTGTAAGTGGATCTTTTGGAGGTGGGTTTACAATACCGACAATAGTTGCTTCATGTTTGAAATGTGGGCTATTTTGGCAAATTAGCGAACGGGATGGAATGGTAATTAAGCGCCTGCCTGTTATAAAAGACTTCAGAAAAAAACACCGCGAAAAAATCTTAAAAAAGCAAGGAATTGAACCAACCCAGAAAGAATGATTTTACTCCCCTAAGTGTTATTAACTCAATATCAAATTACTGTCGAAGATATAGTAGATTAAAATGAAGGTGATCTAATGAAGTTACCTCGCAAAACTTTTGAATTTGTAGACAGTTCACTTATTACTTACAGTCCTACAAGACTACGTATGGAATTTTATATCTCCTTCGCGTCAGTCTGCATCCTTCTAGCGTCTTTTGTGTTTTGGAACAGCCCCGGCTGGATGTTTTATGCAGATATCGCCTATCTTCAACTTGTGTTAGGTTTGGTTTTGATTGTCGTTGCTATGACTTTCTTATGGATCGTCCTAACCTTAGAAAGGTTAGTTGTAAAAAAAATAAGAATTAAGAAATATAAGATCGAAGTAATAGCATCCTTTGTAACTTTGCCCTTTGAGTTCTTCGTGGTGTACGTCATACTAGATTTTATAGAGTATTTCAGACCAATATCATTTGTACTCCAAGGCATTACTGCAGCCTTCATAATTGTTGCACTGCTTCTCCTCTCTCTATGGGCTGCGTTCTCTCTTGAAAGATGGCATTCTGTAAGAAAAAGCCTGTCTGGTGAAGATGAACAAATATCAGTTGAAGAGTGGGTCGAAGAATACGAGAAAATAGATGAACCTGAGGATGAGGATGAATACGTAAAAGAAAGAGAATTTGAAGAAATTGACTATTCGTCATAGCGAGTTCTCTCTTTTTCTATACTGTATATAACATGTAATCCACTCTTCCCTTCTTACAATGGCGTTTAAGCGCTTCTATTTTTTAATCCTTTATGCATATTCTTTTCATAGGTGCGATTCCTCTCATTCTTTCATAACTGCATATAAACTAAAGTTGATTGAATTACAAAAAAGTGAATTTGTTGATACTACTTGAGTACTATTTTCTTAGGACTTGGCGCCTTATTGTAAACTTCATTAAAAATTGAGGTCGACGGTTAATCGGAAGTAAGCTTTATATATAACTTGTTATGGTATAGTTTTTCCAAACCTATACGTATAAACAAAAAAACCTAATTAGGTAAAAACATAGGAAATTTCGGTGAGCATAAAAATGCCATTTGCAGGAGCTGTTGGAGTACCCGCACCCGCTGTCGCCATTGGAATGAGCGGTTTAATCTTTCCACTATGGGCTATTGGAGCTGCTATCTTTCTCGGCTATGAATTTACCCCAGCTGAGGGTAAAGCACTCGGTGCTACCTGTCTAGTTGGTTGCTATTCATTAAGTTTCCAGGGGCTTTGGCACATCATTGCTAACCCCTTAGGCGGTGTCTTTAGCATCATCTTTGCCACGATTCCATTCATGTATGCCGTTACCTGGCTCGTTGGCTTCTTTGTCAACGTCTTCGGATTTGACGGTAAAGTTCTTGGACAAGTATGTCTACAAGAAATGATACCGCAAATTATAGCCTCGGTAGCATGTTGGATGGCTGGTGGAACTCAACCAATGCTACAAATTGACTTGTGGTTCTATATCCTTGTGCTATTTGGATTCTTCCTCTTTACACACGGATACGGCGGAAAAGGCGGTGCGTACTACTGTGGGCTGTTCTGCTTCCTTTCCTGGATTGCTACCGTCCACCTACAATTCTGGTGGAGTGGAATCTTCGATCCAGGGCCCTTCTGGTAGGAAGCCTGACATCTGCGTAGTAAAAGCAAAAAACCCTTTTTTTCTTTTTTTCCATTTTCTAGCTTCTCAAGTTTATTAAGTTGTTTTCATATTCTAGATATTTGAATGTAAAACAGAATTATTCTAGTTTTCAAACCTGTCAAATAGCACAATGGGGAGGATAAACTGACAGAAATTTCACGTAACGAAATTGAAAATGCCTTTACTGGTAGTTTCACAAAAAAGGAACTAACTGAAATAGCAAAAGAACACGATCTTAAGGGATTATCAAAACTTAAGAAACAAGAACTTATCGATTTTTTATTTAAGAATGTAGATTTAGCAACCTTATATACCTACGCAGAAGAATGTATCAAAAAACAGCGGAAGCTGAAAGCTGAAATAAAAGACTTATCATTTGAAGAACTCCTTGCCAAACTTACTGATGAAAAGAGACTAAAAAATGGCTTATCAATCCCTGACTCTGAGGTAAAACTCATAGAAGAGGGGGAAGGCACTTGGCATTTCAGAATAAAAAACTATAATTGTCAAATTGACGTGAATCGTCGGATAATTCGTCATAATTGTACTGATTGGGGTTTTCGCGGGAAAAAAGAACATATCCTATGCAAACACATGATCAAAGCGATCTCGAAGATTGATGATGCAGAAACTATTGTGAAACGTCTGATTTTAGACAGATGGGTCTATCTATGAGGATCTTCAGTCTTAATTACTTTCCAATGAAAAATCCAATGGAGCTCTTATTTATGAACTTCTAGGAGATTGTGATTTTTTTAAATGGAGTACCACGCAAGAGGTACTTGCAGCAACAACTAGCGGACTTAATTTAATTTATAAATTTTGAAAACTATTATTCAAAATATACGGTTTAAATGAATGATTATAATTATTAAACGCTTAATTCTCGGAAGTGATTATTTGAGTGAATTACTATCAGCAATAATATTTGCATTGATTTTTGGTGCATTATCTTGGATCCCTGGATTTGGAAATTTAATGTTTAGAGTTACGGAATTAGCAGGAGTTACGGAATTAGCAGGAATCGAAATAGCGCCAGGTCACCCATTACTTATTTGGGTAGGATTTGGGTTTGCGATAGGTATAGGATGTCGTTTCCTTTTAGATGCCTATACTACTCTTATGAAATTAGGGTCTGCAGGAGTACGTGGTGCTACTGAAGGATTCTTTAGCGGAGGAGAGACGCAAAAAAGTGCTGTAACATCAATTGTGCTCTTTGGGTGCGCAATTTCCATCGTTTCACTTACAAGTTATATTACAGTCTACATAACTCCAGTTTTTGAATATCTTCAATTAGTGGAAAATACGCTTCTTATAATCGGAGACTATTTAGCAATCACTCTTGGTGTGGTTCTCATATTTATTGGTGTTATATCTTACCGGACGGGAAGGTTCGTGAGAACTGTTGCGAGAAAACAGGTTAGTGCACCGCAATTTCTGTTTGGAGCATTCTTCTTTGGTCTAATGCAAATTGTAGATCTTAGAGTCGGAATTTTCGCCCTGCTTATTGCATTTCTTGCAGCAGGTTTTTCTCCATCATTAGCATTGAGAATTCCGCTCTTTTTTGCAATTCCTAGTTCCTTGA
The DNA here is from genome assembly GCF_019058535.1 of Candidatus Borrarchaeum sp. Classification (NCBI taxonomy): domain Archaea; kingdom Promethearchaeati; phylum Candidatus Borrarchaeota; class Candidatus Borrarchaeia; order Candidatus Borrarchaeales; family Candidatus Borrarchaeaceae; genus Candidatus Borrarchaeum; species Candidatus Borrarchaeum sp. The sequence goes on along the minus strand of NZ_JAHPYX010000193.1, from coordinate 8,938 downwards.
TGACAGCTTTTGGTTTGATTAGTAGAACTGGAGGTGTAGTTCTTACAGATTCTATAGTTATAGTATTAATTCTTGTGAGTGCACTTTCAACATTTGTAGTGCTATCGTTTGTGTTTCGATTTACTGAAAAATTGAGTTTAGGAAGTTTTAGTGGATTAATTGGAATTCTTATTTTGGTCGTAAGCAGCAGCATTCTCTTTGGATTCAGTTTAGACAAACTTGGATATTATGCTCTTTTTGGAATAGGAGCTGTTGGTGCAAGTATTTTCTCCGTTGAATTGTTCACAGAGGTTAGCAGAAGAAGCAAAGTTAAAGGTATTACTAAAGAGATTTTAGATGACACAAAAAGAGCGACAGAGCAAGCTAGAATAATCAAAGCAGTTGAAGTAAATAACCTTACGACAAGTTCTGGTGAACTTAAAGAAATAGCCGAACCGATGAATTTCGTTATAATGCAAGGGAGGATTGAACGAACAAATTCAATAGTTAAATCAGTTTCGGAGAGTGAATTACGACGAATTCAAAGTGAAATAAGTGATCCAGATCCCAAGAAGCGTAAAGAAATCCAAAAGAAATTGAATGACATTATGGCATCATTGCCAACATTGACACTTCAAGAGTTTGCAAAAGTTAAAGAATTGGGAATTGAACTTGAGTTAGCGTTGTCAGATGAATCTGAATGGGTGCGATATTTCGCAGTAGATTCTTTATCCCATCTTCTCTCAGCGTATGGAATGGTTTTGGAGAACACTCTTCCCGAGTGGGTAAAGGATGTCGTTGAAAAACTAAAGCCTTTACTAAATGATGTCGATCTTGATGTCCGTTATATGACTGCAAAAACAATTGGCGTTATTGGAAGCATCGACCCAGAGAAAGTGCGTTCAGTTATTCCACAATTAAGTCAACTTACTGATGATGTAAACAAGGAAGTACGCTATGTAACAATAGATGCTCTTAAGAACATCGTTTTGTTTGAAGTCATTTCTTCAGGTTTGCCACACATAATTGACAAGTTTAATGATTCAGATAAAGATGTACGTCTGATAGCAATCCAGGCTACTAGTGAACTCTATAAGAATTTCCCAGACAAAATGGACTCAGTAATTGAACCTTTAAAGGAATTACAAAAAGATTCTGATAAAGACATCAGAAAGGAAGCATTTGCCGCTCTCTCTGTTATTTCTGCTGAAGAAGCAAAGGCTATCCCAATAAGTGAAATTGCAGAGGATGAAATAAAGGCGGTAGCAGAGGTACCAGCAGAAAAGACAGTAAAACTACGTCCTACAATTACTACTCTGACCTCAAATCTTAAATGGAAGCAAAAAGACTTAGGAAAAATGCTAAAAGTAATCGAAAAAGGCCCTAACATGACTTACACAGTTTCAATTGCATTTAAAAACAGTAGTGGCATAACCCTGAAAAAACTGAAGATCATTGATGAACTACCACGCTCCTTTGAAATTACTAATTTCCTGCCAAAAAAGGAGAAGCCAAAGATTAAAACTCAAGAAGATGCAAAAGAAGCAACTTGGACGCTCAAGAACTTAGATACTGATCAGATATTTACAGTGGCATATATAGCTAATGGGTCAGAATCATATTTGTCAAAACCTCCAAGAGTTGAAATTGATGGCTTTGTAGAAACAGGGACAACTACAGATGCTATGGATAAAGCGAAGAGGAAGAAATTCAGACTGCCAGTATTACACGCAAGACTGAGAAAACAGCAAATCGCTGAAGCATAGAATTTCCTTACAAAAGGTGAAGAAAATGAGATCGATTGTAAATGATGAAGCTATGATTGAGTTATTATCAAATCTATATCCTCCACTCACAGTAAAAGAGATCAAGGATGTTTTACCAGACTTTTCATCGAATAAAGACAAAGATATTAAGGATATTTTAAATAAGCTTAGTTCTACAAGCGAAATGGCTCTTCCTTCTCTTTTTAAGAGCATTGTGCTTGAAAAAAGAGGAACATTCAAGAGTGAAATGAAGAAAAAAACAGAAAGTTATTTTCAAGATGAAGTTAGTTTAGACGCATACAAGACTGATGTTACAATTGGAAAAGGCAAGACTGTTCTAAAAATTGATATTTTAGGGAGGAAAGAGAATAACGATATTTGCTCTTTTGTCATGGAAAACTTAGATATCGAATCTTTCGAAAGTTTTAAGACAATGCTGGTCACAATTCTTTCTTATGCAAAGATTTCTCCAGTTGAAATTTATTTAGTAACTCCAAAGGAAACAGAAAACAAAATTGTGGAGCATGTGAAAAAAAACAAAGCATTAAAATATGTGAAAACTTCTGGAACTGAAATTGATGCCGAGTTCAAACCAATTCTTTACGAATCAGAGATTTCTCGTACGGCACTCTTAACAATTGAGAAAGAAGATATCTTCGGAGATACAATTCAGATTGGCAGTTTTTCAGGCAGTAGTTTTAAGGATAACGATGAACTAAAAAAGTTTCTTATGGAAAATCATAGCAAATATGGCGAAGCAGTTTTTCGTTGTAAATCTTCGGATTATTTCAATAAGAAAACCAGCAAATTCAGTTTTGATACTACAACTACCTTAGCCTCGGACGTTACAGAAATCACTCAAACCACTCGTTTTAAAGAAAATAAATAAAGCAGAAAAGTTTCTGAGTTGTTGTTAAACTCAAAGTATTTAAAAGAAAAATGGCGGCTCCCGAGCGGATTTTCGTATTCTTTATTGATTTTACAAATATATCGAACCGCAAGCCCTCATCGAGCTACCGGGTTTGAAGCCCGGTGCGCGAGACCACTCGTGCTTTCGGGAGCCGACTGAACTATCTACTTAAGTATAATTCTCTATATTTGACTCTCATTATAAATGGGTCTTTTCATCTCTTAAAAAATAAGCTGTTTGTATTCTTTTTTAAGATGGTTTTCTTTAGTATGTGCGCTCTACAAAATACGTTGCAATATTTTCTAACATCTTTTTTGCTGATGAATCAGGAAAATTTAATAATTGTTTTCTAGCCTCTTCTTTTAACTCCTTCGCTTTTTCTTCAGCTTTTTGAGGTGCTTTAGTTGATTTTATAAGATCAATTACTTCATTTACTTCTTCATCTGTTACCTTTTCTTTTCGCAAAACATTCAAGACATATTCTCTTTGTTTACTTTCAAGTTCCTCCAAAGCATAAAGTACAGCAATATTACCCATTTTATGTTCTTTGATGTCATGTCCGACTGGTTTCCCTAATTTTTCTGCGTCGGCAAATAAATCTAGCACATCATCTTTGGCTTGAAATGCCAATCCAGCGTTCCATCCATAAGAACTTGCTGCTTCAATCATTTCTTTAGAACCATTGGCACATATCACGCCAACTTCACACGCTGCTTTTATCAGAACTGCTGTTTTATCTCCAACCATTTCAAAATAATCATCGAGGGTTATCGTTTTATATCTCTTTTCTAAAATATACTCTTCATCGCGACCTGCTTGTTCAAAGAGTACGTCCTTGCGTTCTCCTTCAACCAACTGTCGTACGACGTCAGAAAAGATCTTGTTAATAGTTTCTGATGCGGGCGATTTTAAAGCAGATAAAAAAATCGCTTCTCTATAATGCATACCTGCAAGTAATGCAATTGGAAGACCAAATTTCACGAAGGTTGTGGGTCGATTCCTCCTGTAAGGCGATCTATCGATGATATCGTCCATTAACAAGGAGTAATTATGAATTAATTCAATTCCAGCAGCTGAACTCAATGCATCCTCAGTATTGCCATTAGCTAATTCACAAAATAATAAAGTAAGCACAGGACGAAGTCTTTTTCCCCCAGAAGCAACTTGATATAATATCACTTCTTGAAAATCTTGAGTCGTATCCTCTAATAATAATTCCTCAATCTTGTTTTCAATAGGTCCGATAGTTTGCTTCAAATGTTGCTCAATCTCTTTTTTGAGTATCATTACTTCATCTGACATTGATTTCAACTGCCTTTAATCATATTACGCAATATCATTAATGATATTGAAACGATTTTATGAATGAATAATCCGCATTTTAGTATTTTAGGTTTTAAACATTTTACTTTTTTGAGTTCATTTAAAGAGAAATATGATTCTTTGAATGTTGTTCACTGGAGTATATTTCCTCAAAAACGAAACTTTTGAATGAACATAGGTCTACGTTTCACTTACGCCTTTAGCTTTACTGTTGAATTGCAGGCGGAGAATTTTACCACAATTATTTTAATAATCGAAATCGTGTCTCTCTTAATTTTCCCTCCTTTCCCATTTGGATCTTTCTAATCTTTGTGGGAATTATGATTTCAAACAATTCAAAAGCGGAAGGTGATCAATGTGACATGCGATCAATATGATGCTGAAGCCGGACTTTGTAAATTGCTAAACTTTAAGTTTTATGAGGGCATGGATAGGCCATGCGAATACGTCAAGGATCCCGCAGTCTGCCCTGTAGTTAACATGAAAGGGTAGTCATTTTTCTTTTTTCTATTTTTATTATCGACTAGAAATACTTTCAGTGAGCATTTTTTATTTAAGAGGTTCATGTCTTAATGCAGTGATTCTTGGGGGAGAATGGGCATTCAATTTCAGTAATGTTTCAGTTCCAATAACTGTGAGCCCATGCCGCACATGAGGCGGGATTTTTATCACATAGGGGGCTTCTATATCATATATTTCTTCCTCTACAGTCAAGATTGCTTTGCCTTGTAGGATATAACTGAGTTCCTCTTCTTCGTGATCATGTATTTCGAAACTTGTACCTGGTTCAGCTTGAAGTAACGAGAGTGAAACATTTTTTCCAGAAGCTAAAAGTTTGACAAACACTCCTTCTTCTTTTTTTGATCCTTTAATTTCGTCAACTTTTAATAAAACAATTTCATCTGTTCCCATTTATTCTTTTCTCTCCTATCAAACCTTAAAAACGATCTTTTCATATCCACCTACGCGATCTCCTTTTTTGGCAGTCATAATTAGCTTATTATCGATTATCTTGAATGAAAGCAAACTCTCAACCTCAACGATCTCAGAACCGTGAGGGAAATGATATTTAATGAGAAAATCATAAGGAGCGATCTCATCTTCCATATCGAATTCAATTATATTATTTCCTTCTTTAAGTTTACAGCGGATTAATATCATAAAATTGAGCTGGGGATATTCTGATAATCCATCTTTGAATTTAAGTTCTACTTCACTTAATTTCATGCGTTTTTCTTCATGGTTTACTAACACTTTATCCTGATCGAGATAGAACTGCATATTATCCTTTATTTTGCTCATTTCGGTATCATAGTCTTCTGAGGCACATAATTTCTGATAAAAATATTCTTCATCAAGGTAATTATAAACAAGTAATTCTGAAATTCCCTTTTCACTTACATAGAAGTCAGCTTCTGCGTTCAAAGGAATTTCACTTATTTCATTAAGATTGTTGGCATTTTCTAGAGGCGGCGGTTCTTCATTCATAAACTTACTTCCTTCTTTAGGATAAATCAATATGCAAAAAAATGACCTCAAATGTTCTTCGAATTAGTTCAAATAAAAAATTAGCTGTCCCACTTATGAAATGGGACTTCTCAAAGAAATTATGTAAGTGATGACAAGAATCCCTTAAAGACATCGCCAACAGATTTTAGGAAGGTATGTTTGATCTGGCTTGGATTTTCAATTTCATCTAACCGTTTAATCCTCCAACTTAGCGGTGGATGGGGGTCTAATCTAATCCAGTCGAGGAAAGACCATGAGATCCCACCTTTACTGATCAAACGCCTGAATCCGATCTTTCTTAAGGCATTAGCAGCTACCTTTGGCTCGTTAAGATATACTGCCGCTTCCAAATCACTCTTTGCCTCAAAAAATTTTCCTACAAAAAATATTGATCCCAGAAGCACGATAAAGTAGATAAAAAAGAATCCTTGTATGATAGCTGCGATCGATGGGAAAAAGGACAACGCATAAATACGTAACATATATTCAGTTGAGAGAATGAATAAGAGAACAACAGGGTCGTGTCCTTTAAGATGACTGACTTCATGTCCGATAATCTGAAAGAGTTCGTTTTCGTCTAGTTGAACTATTGCACCTGTGGTGACAAGCATCGTTCCTCTTTTCGGGCTTAGTCCTGTTGCAGCTGCATTGGCTGCCATTTTATTGCTTACGACAATTGTAGGGATTGGTACATTAAACGTGCCACAGGCCTTACTGACAAGATCATACAAATTTACTGTTTTGACGATGAGATTTTGTGGCGTACATGCAATTCCATATTTTGTAAAGATCGGGTGAGCGTTCTCGCATGTTATTTGTTTTCCTGTGGCTAACGTACTATCATAGATTTCTTTGCGAATTTTGGGGAGTTCTTTTCTATGTTTTTTCCTTAAAATATCCGCTTCTTGTTCTGTCAAAGTATACTGAAGTACTTTAACTTCAGGCCGGTCTTTCGTAATTCGCCAGTCAGATGTTCTGGCAATGAGCCTTCCAGAATACGCCACAACCAGCATTTGAGATACTACGATCACAATCGGTGAGAGTAGCAAACTCAACTCTTGACCAAATACCGCATTAAATAGTGCAAATGTCCCTACGGCAACCACAATGAAGATAATAAATAAATTAACCATTGAATCTGTAAACAATTTTTCGAGTATCCCACGCCCATATTTTTGTTCAGAAATCTTTTGGCCAGGGATATATGCCAGATAAAGAGTATATTGGCGCGCATAGTCCTCGAAGAGCTGTAGTTCTAATAATATGTTCTCTTGTATGCCTTTTATTAACTCCTCAGAAATTTCTGGCGAACTACGAGATATAATCACGTGAATTGGACGACCTCGTTCCGTAGATGCTTCTATTGTTACATCTATATGTTCGGATGATTTTGACAGATAGGCAGTAAAGACAAGATAATATTGATTTCCGATGTTAAATCGACGTATGTTTTCTACTCTTCGAAAAGCACGAAGCACATAGTAGTTCTCCAAAAATTCGGGAAGATAACGCAGATATCCAGGCGTGGTTTCAGTAGCTACACTAAAATGAAATTCCCCTTCTGGTTGAGTGAGCGTCATAAAACTAGCCTCAGCTATAGTCATAGCTGTAGTTATTTATAAAAGTTCCAATAGCGGCTTATGGTGTGCACTTGTGGTTTTCAATAAAATGAATCTTATGTGCCTATTTTCTTTTTAGAGACTATTTTCTCTACAGTGTTTCACTATCATGTAATAAAGTGAAGAAAACGAGTTCAATTAAAAATGAAATAAAAAAAAGAGGGCTAAAAGAGGGCTACAAATCTTTGGGCGGCATTGGTATATAGTTTTCTTTCATAAGCAGTTGGGTCATTCCTCTGGAGTCTTGGATTATTTTTGATGCACGATCCCAGAGTTCTTGCTTGGTTCGTTTAACTCTTGCGATGCCTTGCTCCATTGCTTTTAATGCAACTGCCACAGCTTCTCTCGGAAAGACTTCCCATTCGTCCATGTTTGGCACTATATAGCCTTCGTGTATGCCTTTGTCTTCTGCTGTTTTTGCGATCTCTTCAGCAGCAACTATAACCATTTCGTCGGTTATGGTCTTTGCTTTGACATCTAACGTTCCTCTAAAGATCCCAGGAAAGCCTAAACTATTGTTAACTTGATTTTCAAAATCAGAGCGACCAGTACCACCTACCCTTGCCCCTACTTCTTTGCATTCCCAGGGCCAAATTTCAGGAATTGGATTAGCACATGGAAACATGATCGCATCTGTTGCCATAGCAGCAACCCATTCTTTCTTAATTACGCCAGGTCCTGACTTACTCATAGCTACACAGACATCAGTGTCTCTCATGCATTCTGCCATATCGCCTACTCTTTTCTCACCATTGGTCTTGAGGCACATGTTCCATTTTTGAGGATTGGCATCCTTTAGCGCTTCAAGATCCTTTCTATGAGTTCCTAGGATACCCTTGCTGTCACAAAACATCACGTTTTCAGGCTTAATCCCAGCAGTCATCATGACTCGTCCTATCGCAATATTTGCGGCACCAGCACCAATCATAGAAACAAGGACTTCGTCCATTTTTTTCCCAACGACTTTTAATGCGTTCATAACACCCGCTGTGACGATTGTCGCTGTTCCCTGTTGATCGTCGTGCCATACAGGGATTTCTACTTCTGGGTCTGATCGAAGTGTATCAAGAATATAGAAGCATTTAGGCTTAGCAATATCTTCCAAGTTTATACCGCCGAACGATGGCTGTATTAACTTCACAGTTTCTATTATTTTGTCAGGATCTTTTGTATCTAGACAAAGTGGTACTGCATCAACACCGCCTAAGTACTTGAAAAGTAGTGCTTTGCCTTCCATTACAGGCATAGCTGCCTTAGGACCGATGTTACCAAGACCTAAGACTCGGGTACCATCTGAAACAACAGCTACCGTGTTCCATTTATTCGTATGCTCATATACTTTCTCAGGGTTCTTTTGTATATCCAAGCAAGGTTCAGCGACACCAGGCGTATACCATATCGCAAAGTCATTAAAGTCCCTTACTGCACATTTTGCGATGGTTTGAATCTTCCCTTTTTCTAGCAAGCGAGGAAAACTCGCCTTACACATAGAAGGGATGTAAAATCATGGCATCTTTTGCGGGCTTATATGCTTTTTCTAATAACTCTTCAACGGTATATTTCTTTTCAGTCAAGTTCTCACCTTCTAGAAAACTATTTGATTTCTGATATGAATAGAGGTTTTACCTATGCAAAATTTACCTTTATAAAGTTTCGCAAGAAGACCCCTCAACTTGTTGGGGAGATGAATTGCGTTACTGTTTTCACTTTCACGCAGGTCTCTATAACTTTTAAATAGATGTTCGCATACATATGATCTGTGTCTACCTGCAGGCAAGAGGTCGGCATGCGAGTACCCTTCTGAACCCTGTATGCCGTAAAGCCCAGTGGGT
>NZ_JAHPYX010000192.1:0-55732 GCF_019058535.1 Candidatus Borrarchaeum sp. | reverse complement strand
AATATGCTGTCTTGATTACCGAAAATGTGGTTCGTTTAAGTCATAAAATTCGTGGGAAAAAACGAGATGAGTTATTCTTTTTGGGGAAAAACATGAAACCTGATTCATGGGGAGTTTTATGGCGCACAGCCGCAGCCTCAGAAGATGTAACAGTGCTTATTGCCGAAATCGAGGACTTAAAAAAATTAGCACAGATGATATCTAAGAAAGCGGAAAAGACCAAAGCGCCAGCAGCCGTATATGAAGAGAATACAACAACTTTTTTGGAATTTCCAAGTCTTTCCAAAGTAAAACTTGATGAAATTCGAAGCGAAGTTGTTGCAACAGTTAGAAACCATCACCAACTCAAAGCAATGGGTTACGATTTATCATTATTAGTTGATTTTGGTGAAAGAATTCTTGCCAAATTGCCTGAACATTATGTTATTATTAACGAGGCTGCAGATTTCGTATTTTCTGAAACATTTCCTTCATTAGGCTCTGAAGTCTGTATTGACCACGTTAAGTTTAATGGAAGGACACTTTTTCTATCGCCTGGGTATGTAATAAAAAGCGATCCAAATGAAAGAAAACTACTCATAAAACGAATGTTTAAGGCTGGAGGAAAATTTGATGGTCTTAATCTTCCCAAAGAAGAAGGTGATTATGGTGTTATGGAAATAATTGAAGGAGAATTTTTTGTAAAAACGACATATTTCTCGCGAGATGGAATTTACAAAGGAGAGTATCTCAATATAAATACTCCAGTGGAGATCTATCCAGGACTCTATCCAGAACCTCATCGGATCAGATACGTTGATCTTGAAGTCGATTTAATCCGAACTGAAGATTTTACACGTGTCATCGATTTAGAAAAACTTGAATATGCTAAAGAAGAATCTATAATTTCGGAACAGTTATTCAATCTCACAATGGAAAAAATGAGCCAATTAAAAAGCATGTTCAGAACAGAAGATTCTTCTTCTACTGCAAAATAGTTGATTAGAACTATATACTCTGCAAAGAAGGTGTCATAAATTTCTAATAACGGAAATCCATTTACCAAGATTAACTACGTCCCTACTGCAAAGGAACTCTTGGATCAAGCATTTCGAAAAGCGTCTCGTACTGAAGTTAAGATTCCCAGAAAAGTGCCACGCATCATAAGGACGAAACGAAAGGAAAGTAAGAAATTAAGAGTTATAGAGGGATTTCTAGATTCACGACTCAAACGCATAGTAAAACAGATTCCTTCGATAGATGATGTACATCCATTTTATTCTGAATTAGCTGATATACTGGTTGGCAGAGATCAACTCAAAAATGCGCTTGGCTCAATTTATGGTACACGTAGAGTGGTTAAGAAACTAATTCAAAACTATATCTACAAAATCAAGAGAGCAAAAGAATTAACTGAGGTTATTAAGTTAAGTCGAGCGGCATACGGGCGTATAAGTTCAATAATTAATAGAATTAAGAACAATTTAAACATAATTCAAGAAGCTAGACCAAAATTACGGAAATTGCCATCGGTTGATCCTAAAAAACTTACGATAGTTATTGCGGGATACCCGAATGTTGGGAAAAGTAGTTTTGTGGCACATGCATCTACGGCAAAACCAGAAATAGCTGAATATCCCTTCACCACGCGAGCTGTAACGATAGGCCATATACAAAGAGGTCTTTCAATATATCAACTTGTGGATACCCCTGGTCTTCTTGATCGTCCACTCGATAAAAGGAATCCAATAGAATTACAGGCAATTACTGCATTAAAATACTTGGCTCATGTTATTCTGTATATTGTAGATCCCTCAGAAACTTGTGGATATCCATTGAAGGAGCAAATTTCTTTATATGAGGATCTTAAAGAACTTTTTGGGGAACTTTATCTTGTCGTGAACAAGATAGATTTAGTAGACAAAAGCAGGAGTGACGAACTCCTGGAACTAATTAATGACGAATGCTTTGAAACAAACGCACTCACTGGGGATGGAGTTAATGAGACGATAGATAGAATTATTGACAAAAATTTAATGAACAGTTAAATTCAATTTTCATCGAATTGTGTATTCTTGGACTTCAATTCTTCCAATTTTAATTCAATGATTTCATTTGTTAAAACAGGATCTGCCCTTCCTCTGGTTTTCGCCATTACCTGTCCTACAAGATAACGAATAGCATTCTTGTTAGTCATGGCATCGCGAACGGCATCTGGGTATTCTTCAAAGACTTCTTTTACTTTATCAGAAATGATAGAAGTGTTATCAATTTTCTTAAGACCAAGTTCTTCTATTATGGTCTGCGGGGTCTTTCCTGTAGCAAGCATTTCCCGCAGAACTGTCTTACCAATTTTTCCACTAATCAGCTCTTGATCAATTAAACGGATCATATTTGCTAAATCTTCTGGTGTAAGGAGAATCTCAGTAAATTCAAGATCAAGTTCGTTTACAAAACGTAAAAAATCACTCATAAGCCAATTACTGACTTTTTTTGCACCCACGTCATAAGTTATGCATGTTTCAAAGAAATCTGCTAAATATTTCTCACTTGTCAATACTTCTGCATCGTAAACAGGGATTTGATAATCTCTCCGAAATCTTTCTTTTCGAGCATCTGGTAGCTCAGGCATGGTTGTTTTGATTTTTTTAATCCATTCATCTGAAATTTCAATAATCGGTAGATCAGGTTCCCTGAAGTATCTATAGTCATGTTCTTCCTCCTTCGTTCGAAGAGTAAAAGTTATTCTGCGATCTTCGTCCCAATGTCGAGTTTCTTGTGCTATAAACTCCCCGCGTCGAAGAGCTTGTTTTTGTCTAATAATTTCATAGTTTAAAGCACGTTTAACTTCTTTAAACGAACTAATGTTCTTTATTTCAACACGTCTTCCGTCTCCTACAGAAATATTTGCATCGCATCGAAGAGAGCCCTGTAAATTTACATCAGTTACACCTAAGTGCTCAAGTATTGAACGTAGTTTTCGAAGAAAGATGCGCGCTTCTTCAGGTGTGGAAAAATCAGGTTCAGTCACTATTTCTAGAAGAGTTATTCCCGATCTGTTGTAATCAACCAAAGTATAAGGAGATTTATCAATCATACCAATATGCTTTAAACGGCCTGGGTCTTCCTCAAGTTGGAGACGACGAATTCTTATTACTTTTTTTTGATGATTCATTTCAAAATCAACGTGGCCTCCAATCGCTATTGGGACGCCACCTGCTTTGTCGTACTGTGAAATTTGAAAATCTTTTGGCAAATCAATATAAAAATAGTTTTTACGGTAAAACGAACTATTTCTTGATATATTCGAATTAAGTGCAAGCGAAACCATCATTGCTAATTCTATAGCACGTTTATTAGTTACAGGTAATGTTCCAGGTAGGCCAAGGCAAATTGGACAACAAACTGAGTTTGGAGGCATACCACGATAATCAGTAGGACATCCACAAAATAATTTTGTTGTCAAAGCTGTAAGTTGTACATGTATTTCCAAGCCTATTTTCACATCTGAAATTGGTTCAGAAAACTCTGTTTTTCTAGTTGCGGAAGAAGTCAATTTTAACCCTCTTAAATATATTATTAGTTCTATTCTTGAAAGTTTCTAAAGAGAAATTTGTGATTTTGTTTACGTTTCTCCAGATATAATAGAGAGTCTCCAATCGAAGCCAGGTGTTCGAGATCCCATTTTGAATACCATTGGTCCTATTCTTTTGTGTTGACTCTTACGAAGCATGATTTCTACTTTTTTTATTATTTCTAATGGAATATTGAATTCTTTAGAAATCTCATCTGGTGTCATTAATTGCTCAAGACTACTTAAGATAATATCTAAGTCATTATATGATATTCCCAATTCTGATTCATCTGTTTGTCCGGGCCAAAGTCCTGCTGAAGGCGCCTTCTTGATTATTTCTGGGGGAATGTCGAGATATTCAGCTAGTTGTCTGACTTGACACTTAAATAGATCGCCTAAGGGTAAGATATCACAGCCTCCGTCACCAAATTTGGTAAAATATCCTACTAAAAGTTCACTTTTATTACCCGTGCCAATTACTAGCCAATTATGTAGATTAGCATAATAATATAAGAGACCCATCCTAAACCTAGTTGCAAGGTTACCGTTTACAATTTTTCTTTCTGGATCGAATACTTGGAATTGTTTGAAAGCGTTTAAGGATGGCGATATGTCCTCAATTGCATATTTCACACCAAGTAAAGTGGCACTTTTAATTGCGTCATCAATGTCTTGTTGTTGAGTTGTCTGTGTTGGCATTAACAGCCCAAAGGTTTTTTCGTGACCTAAAGCACGCACACATAAAGCGGCAGTTACAGATGAATCTATTCCACCACTTAAACCAATAATTACTCCATTAGCTTTCGCATCATCAATGCGCTTAACTATAAATTTACTGATCCTACTTACAGTAATTTCAGGGTTTATTTCTAAAGAGTGCATTTGTTTTAATCTCCAATTATGAGTGCATTTGTACTCTAATCCTGTAAATCCTAAACATGAATCGTATGAATCAATTAAGCATCGCTATTTATTTCTTTTCAATGGTGTTGAAATTCAGGTAAATTATATATTCACAGCACAAAAACACCTCATCCAAAAAAATGATAAACTGAGATACAATCAAAAGCTTTTAATGGGATAGAACGATTCATAGAGAACTAAAAAGTCGTATTTACTGGAGAGGATATACATTAAAAGAAATTATCCAACAAGACCTCTTGTAGGCGTTGGTGCAATAGTCCTAGATGGTGAAAAAGTATTAATGGTCAAAAGGGGAAACGAACCAGGTAGAGGAAAATGGTCCTTTCCTGGAGGTTTAGTAAACGTTGGAGAAGCAGTTAGAGAGGCTGCAAAACGGGAAGTTAAAGAAGAAACTGGTCTTTCGGTAAAAATCGGCGATCTTGCAGGAGTCATTGATGTAGTAATTAAAGATGACAACAGGAAAGTGCAATATCATTATGTCATTATCGACTTTTTTGCCACGAGAGAAAGTGGTGAGATTTCTCCAAGATCAGACGCAGAAGATGTCAGATGGGTTCTTCTTAAAGATCTCTTTTCTCTGGATGTAACTAAAACGGCAATTAATTTGCTAAGACAACTTAATTTGTTAAGTTAGTCGAAAGAGTACCGTAGTTACTATATGTGTTCATAAGATACTATGAAGATTCAGGGTTTTGAACATAAACTTGGACTTACGGTCTTGTTTGTTGATTTTTTGATTTCCAAAAAGTGATTCATCCAAATTTCTTTTCCTTCATCTATACTTAGGCCAGTGAAGGTTACATCTTTCACACAAGTGCCTTGTTCCTTCGGAAAAAAAGGAAACACCCGACAAAGGATTGGTCGAATCTTGTGAATAATACATGCTCCGTCATCTGCATTAAAAATACAGTAGCCATATTTTGTACGCATTGATACGGGATACTTGATAATCTCACCAGTAATTAGGTCTTTACGTGTAGTTGTTTCCATAAAGTCATCAATCTCAGGTATAAACATTCGAATTGCGTTTAGTTCCACCTCTGATAGTGAAATCCCCCCAACTCAGCAACATCCACACTTTTTGCAATCACCGTTTATTGCGTTTAATTTTGAATAATATTTTTTAAGAAGAGGATATGTTTCAACGAATTTTTCAACATCATCGTCCGAAAACTTATCGACGCGTATTCTAATTTCTTTTAATTTCATTTCTAAAACAATTTGCCCCATTTCCCTCCCAGCATTCTAAAAATATAATTTCATTAAATAATTAATCACAAAATGCTTATTTCTTCTACTATAAAGTCTTCTCCTCGGGTTTCAGAAGAAAATTCAAAATTAATGAAAACTCTTTTGCACTTTGCCTGCTCTATAATACTGTGACACTTTTGCTAAGTGAACGAGGCATATCTGGAGAGTAACCAAGTTTTACGGCTGCATAATACGAAAATAATTGAAGTGGCACAACGTACGGTATTGGAGATAAAAGGGGAGGTACACTTGGGATATTTACAGAATGATCAGCAAGTTCTCGAATTGTTTGATCCTGTTCGTCAATAAATGCGATAATTGTACCTTCTCGCGCTTTCATCTCCATGATGTTTCCGATTATATGATCATATGTCTCGTCTGGAGGGGCAATAAACATTATCGGGAATCCGGGAGTTATGAGCGCAATAGGTCCATGCTTACTTTCCCCCGCAGGGTACGCCTCAGCATGAACATAGGAAATTTCCTTTAATTTTAAGGATCCTTCAGCAGCGGTTGTCGTGTTAATGCCTCTTCCCAAAAAGAGAAAATTTTGCATATGGGCAAACTGTTCTGCTAGGCGCTTTACATGTTCTTCCTCTTTTGTAATAACGGTTTGTACAATATTAGGAATTTTATAAAGCGCATTTTGTAGATTTGATATCGTCTCAATATCTTTGCATTTTTTGCGTAGTGCTAAATTAAGTGCAATCATGGATAAAGTTGCGACTTGGGTTGTAAAGGTCTTTGTGGCGGCTACCCCGATCTCAGGCCCCGCTTGGGTGTAAATGACGTGATCAGAAAGGCGTGTGATCGACGAATCGACTGTATTGACAACTGAGATAATAGTCGCTTCCCGTTCTTTCGCGAAATTAATAGTCCTTATTGTATCAGCAGTTTCACCAGATTGGCTAACAGCTATTACATAGGCGTCTGATGGAAACGAAGGGCCAATTGCCTCTGGAAACTCTGACGACAAGAGAGCTGTAGGAAATACATTGCACAGTTGTGAAAAAAGATATCTTGCAGTGAGTGCTGCGTGAAAGGAGGTACCTGCTGCGGTAATAAAGATCTTGGATGCCTCATCTAATACTTCAGCAATTTTTTCCAGACGTTCAGGTCGTTGCCTTAATGTATCGCGTAGGGCTTTTGGTTGTTCATGAATCTCCTTTAGCATAAAATAGGAATATCCACCTTTTGATGCCATCTCTGGAGTCCATTTTATGGTAGTAATGTCCTTGGAAACCATTTTTTGAGTAGGAACAGAAAAAATTTGATATTCATTGGGTGTAAGAACAGCCAGTTCCTCATCATGAAGTATTATTGCCTTATTAGTCAAGGGTAAGAACGCTGGAATATCAGATGCACAACATATCACTTGGTCTCCTATCCCCAAGACAAGTGGGCTTCCATTTCTTGCACATATAATCTTTCTTGGCTCTGCTGCTGAAATAATAGTTAAACCATAAGATCCCTTTATACGTCTTAGAGCCTGAATTGTGGCATCCTTTAAGTTTAAACCCTGTTCCATGAACTCCTCGATGAGGTGAGGCACCACCTCAGTATCTGTATCTGACTTAAAGTGATGACCTCTCTCTGTTAGTTCTTTACGTAATTCTACAAAGTTTTCGATGATGCCATTATGATTGACAGCTATTTTCTCTTTGCAATCTGTGTGAGGATGAGCGTTTTCCTTAGTAGGAATTCCATGGGTTGCCCATCGCGTATGTGCGATTCCAATACTGCCAGGTAGTTCATCAAGATTAAGTCTTTCATTTACAACATCTATTTTTCCTTTATCTTTCTTTAAAATCATATGAGCATTTGCAATAGTAGCCATACCCACAGAATCGTAACCTCGATACTCAAGTCGCTTAAGAGATTCTCGTAACAGAGGTGCGACGTTACCTTGATTGAGAACAATACCTACAATACCACACATTATTTTAACTCCGTTTTAAGAAGCCTAAAGAATTTTGAATACAAGGGAACGTTGAAATGACTTTATAAATTTTTAGCTTTACATTCAGAAATTAAAGATATGACAATGCGACGCTCCTTTTTTCGAATGTAAAGCGCAAGTTGCCTTCAACAATTTTTAAGGTGTTTCTTGCATTAACACTAATAAATTAACTTAAATTTCTATGCGTATTAAATGGAAAACTGTTGTTTGAAGAAGATTAAAATCATGGTTTAAAATATAGAACAGCGATCTTATCTTACATTTAACCTTAAATTCAAATAAACTCAAATCTAGGCCAGTCTGCATGCAAATCATGCGAAAAAGGAGGCACAATTAATGAAAGAACAAAGTTATTTTGCTCACTACTCACAAGAGGTTAGAAATATCCTTAAAGAGAAAGAAATAGAGCCTGGTGACCGTATTCGAATTACATCTGAGGATATGAGTTATGAGGGCTACATTTTGCCTCGTATTGAGATTGGAGATCCTTCGAGCATTGTAATAAAACAGGATGATGGATATAACGTAAGTATTGCGTACCAGCCGGGTGTCGAGTTAGTTCGAATAGATAAAGGCATCAGTCTTGAAAGTTTTCAGAAAACATTTCCTGAGCAAAAAGCTGATCTTCCAGAGATTTCATTACTTGCAACCGGTGGCACGATTGCTAGTAGGATCGATTATTTAACAGGTGGCGTTGTTATGGCGTTCACCCCCGAGGAACTCTTCTTCGCTATACCCGAACTTTCGGAGATCGTTCGTTTTAAGGGATGTAATCTTCTTTTTAATCTTGCGAGCGAGGATTTATGGGTCAATGAATGGAAAAAAATGGCTGACGATGCCGCAAAAGAATTGAATTCAGGTGCTTCAGGAGTTGTTATAACTCACGGGACAGATTGTATGGGATATTCTGCAGCGATGCTAAGCTTTATGTTACGTGATCTTTCAAAGCCAGTTATACTTACAGGAGCACAACGCTCATCTGATCGTGGCAGTTTCGATGGTGCGATTAATTTAATTTGCGCATCATGGTTAGCAGGTCACGCAGATCTGGCAGGGGTATTTATATGTATGCACGGAGAGCCAGATGATTCATATTGCCTTATTAATAGAGGGACAAAGGTACGAAAAATGCATACAAGTCGACGTGACACATTTCGCCCCATTAATGAATTGCCGATTGGAAAGATTTGGCCAGACGGAAAGATGGAATTTCGTGAAGATGCTGAATATAAGAAACGAAGTGAAACTGAAGTAGTTGCAGATACAGCGTTTGAGGAAAAAATTGCCCTTATTAAAGCATACCCTGGTTCGAACCCAGAGATAATTGACTTTTTAGTTGACAAAGGCTATAGAGGTATCATTATTGAGGGCACTGGGCTCGGACATACACCTACTTCTCCACCACAAAACGAAAAACATCGTTCATGGTTGCCTCATGTGAAGAGTGCCTTAGAAATGGATCTCTTTATAGGAATGACGTCACAATGCCTTTATGGTCGAGTCAATCCTTATGTTTATCGAAATCTTCGACTGATGAGCAATGCGGGAGTCTTATATCTTGAAGACATGCTCCCAGAAACCGCCTATTTAAAATTGGGATGGGTTTTAGGGCATACGCAAGAACGAGAGGAAGTAAAACGTCTTATGTTGACAAATATGGCAGGTGAAATCACTAAAAGAACGGATGAGAGAGCTTTTTTGTATTAGGTGATTAAAATGGTGGATGAAAAAGCACTGAATTATGATGAACTTGGACTTATGGTAGGTCTAGAATTTCATCAACAACTAGATACTACTAAACTATTTTGTCGATGTCCTTCTTTGGTACGAACTGATGAACCCGACATAAAGGTCAAGAGGCGGTTACGTGCTGTTGCCGGAGAAACCGGAGAAGTTGATTTAGCGGCAGCATTTGAAGCAAAAAAAGAGGCAAGAGTGATTTACGAGGGGTATTCAGATACAACATGCTTGATTGAACTGGACGAAGAACCACCCACCCCCATAAATGAAGAAGCTGTTCGTATAGCTCTTGAAATTGCATTCATTTTCAAAATGAGACCAATCGATGAAGTTCAAGTGATGAGAAAGACAATCGTTGATGGATCTACGCCTATGGGTTTTCAGAGGACTGCAAAAATTGCGATTGGAACAAAAGATTCCTACCTTATGACCTCACAAGGAAAAGTGTTCATTACGCAACTTTACGTGGAAGAAGATGCTGCAAGGATCATAGAACAAACAAAAGAAGGAACTACATTCCGAGTTGATCGTCTTGGAATTCCGCTGATAGAGATCAGAACCGATCCTGACATTCACAGTCCTGAGCAAACTAAAGCGGTTGCTGAACGAATTGGTGCAATTTTGCGCGCCACTGGTAAGGTAAAGAGAGGATTAGGAACAATTCGACAGGATGTCAATGTATCAATAAGGGATGGAGCTCGCGTAGAAATTAAGGGTGCACAAGAATTGGACCTTATCGGGGAATACGTGAAAAATGAGGTATTAAGACAACAAAACATGATACAAATTCGAGAAGTGCTGGAAAAGCGAGTAGTTCGAGAAGATGACATCACTATAGAACACAAAGATGTTTCAACTATTTTTGCTGAAACGAAAGCCAAACTCCTGCAGAAAGCCCTGAAAAAAGGAGAACACGCCTTAGGTGTAAAACTTTCGAAATTTGGAGGCTTACTAGGCAGAGAACTTCAACCTGGTCGTAGATTGGGAACAGAATTTGCGGATGCGGTTAAAATCTATGCTGGACTTGGGGGTATTTTGCATTCAGATGAATTGCCTAATTATGGGATTTCTGAAGATGATGTTAACGAAGTGAGACAAAGTTTAGAATGTGGAACTGAAGATGGTTTCGTTCTTGTAATAGGTCCCAAAGGGAAATGTGAGCAAGCGATTTGGACCATATGTAATTTAGCGAAAATCTATATCACACACGTTCCAAAGGAAGTCCGAAGGCCAAATCCAGATGGAACAACTGCCTTTTTAAGACCTCTTCCAGGATCGGCAAGGATGTATCCTGAAACTGATGCTGTGCCCTTTCGTATATCTTCAGAGATGGTAGAAGAGATCAAACAACACCTTCCTGAACTTCCAGAAGAAAAGAAAACGCGTTTTATAGAAAAATATAGACTTTCAGAAGAATTAGCTGACGAGCTAGTCCTTCATCCGAATGTTTTTTGGTTCGATAAAATTGCTAGTAGTGGGCTGGGAGTAAAACCTACGTTAGTGGCGAGTACCATAATCGGCACATCTAAATACCTACAAAGAGAAGGTGTTCCATTCGAAAATATAACAGAAGATAAGTTCTATGAAATATTTGAATTTCTCTCCCAAGAAAAATTCGCAAAAGAAGCGCTCCCAGAAGTATTGGAATCAGTGGCAAAAGATCCAGATAAACCGCTAGATGAACTTGTGAGAAGTATAGGTCTCACCACTCTATCAAAGGATGAGGTAACAAACATTATTAAAGAAATAATCGCAAAAAATGAAGACTTAGTTAAAGAAAGGAAAATGGATGCACTTAAGCCTCTCATGGGAGAAGTGATGAAAAAGGTACGTGGAAAAATCGATGGAAAAACTGTAAGTTCATTGCTCAAACAACTTTTACAGGAGTTTTTATCATAATCTTTTACTTACATAAACTCCATCACGCGTATATCCTTGCTTGTAAAACCAGGGCTTTACACCTAAACCGCTAAGGACGGAAATTTTTTTGGAATCATATTCATCTTTGCTGAGGAGTTCAGCCTCATTTAATAGTAATTCTCCAATTTTTCGATGTTGCACTTGATGATGCCTTGGTTTCTCTCCAATGGGAACTAGTTCTCCAAAAACACGCAATTCTCTTACGATAGTTGTTCTCATGTCATTGATTTCTTTCCGATGTGCCTTCTCAGAAGGAACACGTAATCGTATAAATCCAAGCAGAATTTTTTGTACTGCGTCCTCGTAAGATATAAAATTTTCGATTCCTTCTGAAGCATTGAACGTTTCTATGAGGGTCTCAAGATTTTCTATTTTTGGAGTGATTCCTGATTTCCGATAAACGATACCTTGTTCGCGACATCTAATACAAGAGCATGTTATTCCACTCTTACTTAGTTCTTCATGAGCAAGCTCTCTAAGATTGCCTTTCTTAACACCATCTTCAATCATCTTTGCAGAAATATCTCTTTGAATTCGTTGTATACGAATCCATCTTGGAATGTTCGGTAAAACATGCGATAATAGATTTGTCATTGTTTCGGCGTTATAGGGTTTGTAATTTCCGCTCTGCCACAATTCGTACAACTCTGTGCCTTTAATAACTAAACAGGGGTAAATCTTCAAATTATCCGGCTTATAAAAAGGATTTTCAAAGACCTCTTGAAACATTATTAGATCTCTTTCTTCATTAGATCCTGGAAGACCTGGCATAATATGATATGCAACTTTCATTCCTGCATCCTTTAAAATACGAGTTGCGTCAATAACGTCCTGAACTGTGTGACCTCTTTTGCATATTTCAAATACTTCATCAAAAATAGTTTGTACACCCAATTCAACAGTAGTGACGCCTAAATGAAGCATTTCATCCGTTTGAGAAATCTTAGAGTAATCTGGACGGGTTTCAACGATAACTCCCACAAGTTTTCGTTGTGCTGTTTCGACAGCCCTTTTGAGTTCTTCAAAATCAGAATACCGTTCATCACATAGGGCTTCAAGACATCTGTGAACGAAACTTAGTTGATACTCATAGGGTAAATAAGTAACCGTTCCGCCTTTCAAGGATAGGAGAATCTTATCTGTGGCATGACCAATTAGTTCCAATTGATTAAGTCTTGTCTTTACCTGCAAATAGGGGTCGTAATCGTTTTGTATACCTCGCATCGTTGAAGGTTCGTGACCAGTATAACTCTTTGGAATATCTGAAAAAGTTGGACAATAGATACATGACTGATTAGGGCAGGGATAAGGCTTCACCATAACTGCAACAACAGCAACACCTGAGATTGTTCGCATACTCTTTGTCTTTAATATAGGAAGAAGAAGCATTTTTTCCTCTGGAGTTGTGTGGGAAAGAATAGTCGCATTCGAGACAATACCTACTGAAGGATATTTCTTTGCATGACGTTTTTTGAGTTTTTGAACAAGCTGTGCATCTACCTCAGATAAAGTCGTAAGTAAATCCTCAATAATTCCTCTACAAACTCTTTCTTCTAACGTACTGGACACTATAACTGCGCCTCAATTCTCTTTAAAACGTAGATTCATTTGTCTTAAAGACTTAAAATCTTTAAAAGACTTCGTTTGTTCACAATTTTAGTCAGTAATAGAGATAAGTCTACCTGAAGGGTCTCGCTTAGAATTCCCGAACTCATGCATAGTGCGAAGTACATTAGATTCAAAAATCGGGCCATCTTTACAGACGATTTGCTCATTAATACAGCAACTACCACATAATCCAATGCCGCACTTCATATATCTCTCAAGGCTTGCTTGGAAAGCAATATTTTGTGATTCTGCAATATTAAACGTAGTTTTAAGCATAAGTTCAGGACCACAAGCATAGATTTGATCAAACGTCTCCATTTGAAGAGTTTCATCCATCAACTCTGTCACTAGCCCGTGAAAGCCCATTGATCCATCATCTGTAGCTATTGATAAGCGAAATGTTTCACGTGTTGTATACTTTTGCAGCGGCTTCTGAAATAAGAGTTCATCTTTAGTTAACGCCCCAATAAGGACAGTCACGTATTTCTGCGCTTCAACAAGTTGTAGGATAAGTGGAAAGAGGCATGCCATACCGACTCCTCCTCCAACGACCAATATGCGACTACCTGCAATTTTAAACCCATTCCCATAGGGGCCTCTCACACCAACAAGTGAACCTTCGCTCATAGAATGCATCATTTCTGTAGAAGATCCTACTTTTTTCACAGTAATTCCAATAAGTTCTTTTTTGGGATTAATATGAGATAAGGACATAGGAATTTCATCATTGAATGTCCATACCATAAGAAATTGACCTGGAATTCCTTGCTGGGCTATTAAAGGAACTTTCATGAAAAAGGTTTTGATAGAGGGAGTGTTTGTTTCGATTTTTTCGATGGGTAACACAATAGGTTTGTTCATGGTATTATCACCTTTCCTGACCTTACAAAAACAATTCCTTGGCAGCTTTCTCAAACATATCAACATTGTTTCGCTCTATTTTGAGATCTGAGCACGCTATTTTTTCTAATCTTTTATCAGCACAGGTTTTATCATTTTTTATCGTATTTGGCATAAGAGAGATCTGTCGCTTTGTCAAGGGGACATTTGCAGCGATTTCTAATGCTTTCGGTACGCACTTTTCGCCGTATTTCTCTTCAATTTGTGAGAACAAATCGTATCCTTCTGCGTAAGGATTGATAACAGTCTTCTCATATTTTAAGGCAAAATACTCATGCTTCACATTGAGTTCTTCGCTTTCAAATACCGTTTTTCTGAAACTTTCTATCTCGTGATGTATCTGTTGAATAAACTGTGAATCTTTATCTGATATTTTTTCAAGCAGTTTTTCGAAAGTCTTTAACTCTAGCCAAGTTGCGAACCCTTCATCGACGATCAATGTAGAAACGGCAAGCCATTGAATCCCCATAGCATACTTATTTGATATTTTTTCTAGCTCTTTCATAAGTAATTCTACACCTTTTTGGTGGTATTCCAGTTCTAGCAATTTTTTCCCTAATGATGTATACTGTTGAAAGAAACCATGACCGAATTTTTCATGTATGATAATGCCCAGAAGATTCGCAATAGATTGCGGATAGAGATATGTCTCCAGATCATAAAGGATATTTACTTCACCAAGAGGGTCTACAAAAGCCATCTGTTGTATTGGGATCTTGGAAATGTCTGTCTTTTTTGAACGGTGCTTCTTCCCACCCTCGTCGGTTTTATAACGGAAATAATACTCTGCTAAAGCTTCGCGATATGAATTAATGTCATGGTATAGGACCGGAAATTCCCCTAGGATGATTCCTAGTTCCTTCAAAATACCCTTCACTAGATTGATTTTTTCATTGATTGTACATACCACGCCAGATTTTAATGCATTTTTGGGGTACACTTGTAACGTAAGAGGCAATGTAAAAGCGCGGCATTTCTCGTTTTTTGTGTTGAGATATAATAATCGTGGATGTGCTTTGTTATGAAGCGGTGTGGATGCCTGAACTTGGAATTCAATTTTTATTGGATTACCAGGAGATAAAAAGCGATTTATTTCTATCGTACCGTTCTTTGCCAATTGCGAATTTGAGACCACTTTTACACCTTTTTTTGGGATCAAACCATCAATTTGTTTCATATAGACTGAATTATCGGAATTGATTTCTATTGTGTACTGTATTTCGTCATTAACCTCTACTTGATCCTTATCAAGTGATATTGCAATGTTTACGCTACTGGGCTCGACTATAGTCGTAGAGTCAAATATTGGTGTATATAGTGTAAATGGTATGGTAATGGGTTTCAAGATGTTTTCGCGTATATCTTCCAATTGAAGTAGTGTAGTGATTATATCTTTTGTAAACCTATATCGTTCCATATCTTCAGCGTCTTTAAAATATTGCAGTGCCTCACCTAGCACTGCAGTCATATTATCCTTAAACTTGCTTTTTTCTGCAAGATCATCAGTTTTTTGGAATAATAATGAATAATAGATATAACTCAATAATTTCTCGAATCCAGAAACTCCTTTGGACGTCTTCTTGAACATTTTCAAGGATCTGGTTGCATTTACGAAAGATTGACTAGCGAGAGTAAAATTAGTATGCAATTCTGTGGTGCTATGGTCTATGTCACGGCGCATAATTTCTAAAGTATTCATCCATCCCCGACAAAAGAATTTTAGTCCATCACATAACTGTCTTAGTTGTTCGTCAGATGCTAACACTTTTGATGCAGTTTCAAATTGATCAGATGCATTTGCAAGATATGATGCTGCGCGTTTATATTCACCGTTTCTTATGTTAAGTTCGGATTTTTCAAGTCCGTATAGTCCTTTTGCAAATGAAGAATAGCCTGCTATGTGAATATTTCGATCTGTAAATGGTTTGAGTAGAGTATTGGCTTCCTTTAGCAACTTTATTGATCTCTCACTGTCTCCAGTACTACGATAAATTAATGCCTGTAAAATATTCGACTGAGCAAGGCAAAAAGTCTTTGAAGATTCGAAATAATCAAGTTGTAGATCATAAGCGCGTCTATCGATAAAATACTGAAATTGGGGTTTATAATCTTCAGCATAGTGTTTTGCAGTTTCATCAAATAAGCAGGTAATATTAGAAAGAATGGTAAATGTTTCCTTATATTTTTCCTCTATAAAACGTGTAGACGCATCTTCAAATAACGCGTAAATGTTATACAGTAGGCTTTCATATAAATAAAGCTTATTTGGTCGCAAAATAGAACTTGCTTCGCGATATAAGTTCGTAGCTTGTATATAACTACCTTTACGATGTTCTTCCTTAGCTTTTACGCCCAGCAACCGAGCTGATAGATAGGTTTCTAAATTTCTATAGTACGGATAATCTTTCCCTGCCTGAATTATTTTGGCTAACAACTGAAGGGCTAAATTATAATGCTTTATAGACAAATTATGCTTCTGGAAACTTTCAGCGATCATGGCAATTTTATATGCTTCAAAAAACGCGTCTGTGAAGACCTCAGTTTCCAGCGCTGAATAGTATGCCTTTTTTGCATAGAATACGCATTTTTCGAAATATATATGATTACGCTCGACTTTTGCAAGGTCCAAGTAAATTGAAGAAAGATCACGCCAAATGGAGTACGCTCTCTGTGACCAGACAGCTGTACTTTGTTCATCTTCTAGAAGTAATTCCTCACATTTTTTCAAATATTCATGTTTTTCTTTTTGTGAAGTGGCGAAAGACGCGGTCATCATATATACAAAGATAAGGTTATGATGTAAGTCAATTTTATCGCGTTCGCTTATCATATCTTTAGATTCGTATACGAACTTCAGTTTTTCTGCAGATTTTAAAGCTTTGTTAACGTAATAGTTATATTCTTTTTCACTAAAAACTTCAAAATAAAGGAAACTTAAGTAGGCTTCAGTTCGCACGGTATAATAATAAAACAGGAAGTGTGGCATTCGAATTAAGTTATTGTATTCTTCTAGTTTCTTACAATCATTCAATATATCATGGAGTAACTCTCTTTTTTCCTCATTTGTCCCTATTGTGTAGGCATAGCGTGATAAATTTAACCGTGTATGGTTTAATAAAGCCAAATATTCGAACTCGATTGAGCCATACGAGTGAGCAGCCTCAAACAAGACATCGTAAAGGCCTATAATTTTAATAAAATCTTTTTCAGTAGTAGCTTTATCACCACGTAGAACCATTTGTGACGTTTCGACAAAAGCAAAAATATAAGCTGACAAAACGTTTGCATCTCTGTTATTTGTACTGTTACTCGCATCCACAGCTTTATGTGTCAATGCTCTAGCGTTCTCTAACATATCGCGTCTTTGTTCAACATTTAATTTCTGAAATTTATGGATAAGTTGCGACATGAGTCCGTAGGCACGCCAAACACAGCCTAAAGAACAGTAGTCATCATATTCCGTATATGGATCGTTTGTTTTGGCCTGTGTTACTCTTTTGATGATTTTCCCACCCAAATTAAAGATGTCGAGAATAGAAGCTTCTTCATCTCTGTATTTCATGGTATGGTACTTTATAAAGCATTCAAGATGGTATGATCGTAGAAGCAGCCTCGTCTGGCTTTTTTCTTTCAAAATAAGACGTGCAATCTGAACTAGTTCAAGTGCTCGGTTGTAATGTTGTAGACGATCTTCATCGTTGTCAATTAATAAGCAATTTTCAATAAGTGCTTCAGCCATGTTTAAACTGATGACTGGATCGTTCCTTTGTTGCATTTTTTCTAATTGAGAGAGTATATTATGTATTTTCCCTTTTCGTGCTGTTAGGTCACGCAAATTGAAAAAAAATTGCATTTCGCTTTTAAAATCCATTTACTCTCGCCCAAGAAGAATATAATTCTGTGAATTCTGTAGCACGTTTATTCCGTTGCGCTCAGTTTGATATTAGTATGCATTACAATAGAAATAAAGCCTGTTGAAGAATATAAATGTAAGTAAATAATGTGGACTTGAACAACATCTTTTGGAAGTTCTTCCAATTATTCAAATTTTAGTTTATTTGTCTAGCCTCAAGAGTGTCTCTAATTTTGTGAGCATTTTGTCATAACGACATTTACTTTCATTTATTGAATCTTAGTTTTTATTCTTGTAACTATAATTCTCTTTAAAGAGAATCTGAGTTTCGGAAAAATACGTGGCCCTTATATTTGCGACCAAATAATGCCCAACGCTCAAAATATGTATTTTGTTATCTATTATTTTTTAAAAAACTATTTAAAAAAACATTCAGGAGGGCGAATTGTTGGATCCGGGTATACCTTTTCCATGGTAAACACTCTTAAGCGTCTTATATTGTATAAGACGACCACCAATGTTTTTTGAAGCACTAGAAGCACCTGAAGCGATTTTAAACTCATAATAAATCTTTTTTTTTGAAGAATAAAGCTTTTGTTTTTAGAAATATATAAATATAACACATAGTATTATAATATATATTCGACACAACTTAATAATAATATCAAAAGACAAACATGATAGGGCGTTATAACAATATAACTCGACAAAAGTTGATAATAATGCCAAAAGAAAAGGAAAATCAAGAATCGAACCAAAAAAAGGCAAAAGAAGGTAGTACTCTCTTATTTGCTGGGTTAAATATGATATCCTTCGCTGAGGATGACATAAATGCTCTATGTGATCTATTTAGTGTACTTGCTAGCGATAAAAGACTTGCTATATTGAAAACGACAGTCTTTGATAGCGCCACCCGATTGAAGGATTTAGCAAATGAATTAGGAAGGAGAAATAGCGCGCAAATTGCAATACACGCTAAAAAACTGCATGACTCTGGTTTCCTAAGAAAAGAGGGGACATCTCTTAGGGATTCTCGTGAATACATCCCTACAATTCCAGAGGTGACATATATTTTTCTTCGGTTAGCGTTAATATACACAAAGATTTTACAATCAAGAAGGACTGAACTTAAACTTGAAAAACTGAAAGAAGTTGCAGAAACTGCAAAAGAAACATTTGAAACCAGCCCTATTCAAGCGACTACCGTAAAGTTGTCTAGAATTCCCGCCCAATATGAAGAATCGATAAAACTTGCTCATACGGCCTTTCAAAAATTGGTGAAGCAGTTTACAAAGATAATCAATATAGATGAACTTTGACTTTTTTGAACGCATTATAAGATTTAAAGGGGGCTTTTATAGAATATTACTCGTATAAAGATCCCCTATAAGATTTAAGTCTATGAGTAAGTCCAATGATTTCTTCTAAACGAGTATAGCCTTTTCTTCTGAGATAACTTAGAATTCCTTCGGTTAATTCATTAAACATGTCTAGGAATGATGTCCGCAGAAGCCCAGTCCCTACTTGAATTGCAGTAGCTCCAGCAAGAAAGAATTCTATTGCATCTTCCCAAGAAACAATACCACCCACACCGATAAGAGGGATCCCTACTTCTTTATAGAGATCATAAATATGTTTGATTGCGATTGGTTTTATTGCAGGCCCAGAAAGCCCTCCAAACGCGTTTGATAATAAGGGCTGCCCAGTTTCAATGTCTATGCACATAGCGCGTACTGTGTTGATTGCAGTAATAGCATCGGCACCATTATTTTCAGCACTTTTTGCAATAGGAATCAGATCAGTCACGTTTGGTGTGAGTTTAATAAAAACAGGGATCTGCACGGTATTTTTTACGGCGTATACAATTTCACCTGATAATTGTGGATCCTGTCCGATAGATGCACCATATTTTCCTCCATGAGGACATGAAAGGTTAAGTTCAAGTGCATCAGCACCACTCTTTTCCATTTTCTTCGCAATTGTACAAAATTCATCAATATCTGCGCCAAATATACTAACAATTATTGGAACGTTTTCTTGTTTTGCCAAAATTATTTCTTTGGAAAACTCTAAATACCCAGGGTTTGAAAGCCCAACAGCATTCAAACAACTAAATTCATTTAAAGGAACGACTGTTGGATTATTGTAACCTTCTCTGGGCTCAGGACCGATAGATTTTGTGACAACCGCACCCGCACCGGCATTCGCTACCCGTTTAAGTACTGGTCCCGAAATACCGAGAACTCCAGCAGCTAACATAACAGGATTCTTAAGTTGTAATGTTGCAAGGTTAGTCGATAGAGTTAGCATAAAAATCTAAACTTCACTTTCATTCGTTTATCTTAACTCTTACTTTTATATTAGACTTCTTAACTTTTTCTGAAGAAGTATAGAAGAAACAATAGGATAAAATGGAAGCGATGACAAGCGTTTAACTTGCCATCGCTTAAGAGAGGCTTTGCAAGGTTAGTCGATAGACTTAGTAAACTCATAAACATGTTTACGACATTTATCGTCCCCTGCGAGTCATCCCTCCTCATCAAAGGCGTCAGACCTTTATAGATGAAGAGGTCTCATGCACAAGAACGTGCTAATCGCTATTAGCGAGAAGCACACCGTCTTGGATATCATCGAGATAAAGGTTAGCTATGAGGAGCAGGTGATTTTTCAAAGAAGAAAAGCCAAATTTTAAGGACTCATTGATCATATTAAGGTCTTGACATTTTCTGATGAACGTGTAAAGAGCATAAGGAGAATGTTGTTGCAATTCGATCTCTTTTTTAAGGGCATCAAAATCTATGTTTTCTGATTCTACCACACGATAACGTGAGAATGCAGTCCATCTAAATTTTCGAGAAATGGAAGCAGAGAGTCTGTCGTAATATTGGAGTATTGAGAGGAGAGGAAGCACTCTCACATCAATGTCATAGTTATGATGATTTTTTACTAGGTTGTAAACATCATCGTCAACAATACTGACTTCAGTATATATTTTACTGGTATGCCGTTCAGTATTTACAAAGTCATGGAGGAGCATGGCACAAATTAGTTTATTCTGCATATCAGAAAGTTTAGGAAGCTTTTTACGAATCCTAATCTTTTTGGATGTATGAAGTGGTTTCTTGATTTTGCTGACAGTTTTCCATATTATTTGTCCCATTCCCTCATGGGTATACCTCCCGATGCTGTCAATGGCGAGTGCTTCGTCAAGTTTATTTTCGGGCACAATAAACTCAATATTTCCATACCACGCTCTGTACGTTTTTGGGGCACGTCTTTCTCCTTTCTTCAATTTTCCGACGACCCGTGGACGACCCTGTATTGTGACAACACCAAGTTTATGGAAGAAATGCCTTCTTTTGCTTACGATAGGTGTCGTAGTGATACCCCTCATTTTAATCCAATGTTGTGCCACTTTTATTCACCTTTGTGAAGATTATCAATATATCGCCATTTTAAAAGGAGATATAAGCCCATGGGAAAGAAAAGGTTTTTGCCACCGTCTCTAATAAAGTAGATACGACTTTTATCGTCCCCTGCGAGTCATCCCTACTCATTAAAGGCGTCAGACCTTTATAGATGAAGAGGTCTCATGCACAAGAACGTGCTACTCGTTAAGAACAGGTAGCATACCATCTTGCGTGCCTTGTGTCCATGAAGGTATTGAATCCCTCCAACTCTCGATATCATCGAGTTCTAAGGGCGTTATCGACTCATTCTCAACAACTTTATAACTTCCATTTTCGCGGTCGATCTTTCTGGTAATTTCAACCTTCTGAAACTCGAAACTAATAATTTTGATACGTCCATAACCCGAACGCTTACCAGCACCAAGTGTTTCAATGTAGAGTAGAGATTCCATGAGAAACTTGATTTCATAGTCAGTTAATTCAGTTACATCAATACAGAAACTAAAATACCCTGAGAAATACGATTCCTTGAAGTCCTGAATAGGTATACCCGTGAACGATTTCGCTATTCTATATTCGCTAGCGATATGTACCTTTTGCACAGGAACTTCAGTGGTAAATTCTTTGTGCTTAATAGAAGCTATAGGATCTGACAAGACAGATATTGAGGACTCCTCGCGAAATGTACCAAAAATTCTTTTGAGGATGCATGGAGGTTCACATTCACCCAGTGGATGAAACCCTGAGGGAGTCACCTTTGTACCGTCTTTGAGTTCAGTTTTTTCGCTGGTATGACACACCTCGATACTACAATCCTGAGCAAGGCTCATACAGGCATGTCTTAGCATTCCACGTAATCCTTTGATATAATAAAGCTTAGTAGTGAATATTTTTGACCCGTTTTCGTAGGGAATTTGACCTAACAACAGCATGGTTGAATTTTTTTGAACAGAGGTGTTGATCGGTTTTGCAATGGGAGTATAGGCATGAATCATCATCAGTTTTTTTGTTTTTCTCATATTTCCAACCTCGATATAATCTCATTTATACATTCTATAACTAGATTTATAAACCCATCAAAAAAATTAGGTTTTCCCATCTCCTCTAATAAAATGGGTGTATAGTTGACTTCCTTTCTTTGAAAAAATTGTTCTAAGCGGTTTTTAGTATAGAAAATTATGGAAAAAGAACTCTCTCGCTATAACTAACAGAACAGCGAATCAATTTATAACTACTTTTTATTTAAAATTTTAAAACCATGTATCTAATCGTGGATAATTAATTAATTCTCTTTGAGTTTCCTTGTCTTCAATTTCACCTTGTTCCAAATAAATCGACTTAAGAATGAAGTCCAATTCTTTCTTCTCCCGAAGTTTTTTATAAACCACTCTAAATACCATAGAACCGTCTTTTTCACCATACGTAACCAAAGGTTCGAGTTTTCTAGTTCTTTCACTTTTAATTTTAACCTTTGAAAACATAGTCATGGCTTTCTGTATTATCTTGGTTGTAAATTGCTTTTTGTCAGTTGCACTCAAAGATGGCAATGTATACATTTTATGTAGATATTCAATTAACTCATCTAATTTTACTTCGAATATGTGTTCCTTCCTGTCTTTCCATTCGATTATCTTCTCTACACGACTTTTTTTGATTATCTCAGGGAATATCTGTGTCCAAAGCAGAACCATTACATATTCAAAAGGTGTTTGTTTACTTTCTTCATATATTTTAAATTTCGCTAAATCTTCTTTTAATTCTCCTAAAACCTTTTTGTAACCAACTTTTAAAATATCTGTAGCCTTCTTATCAGTAATAGTTCCATAATCCAATTTAATGTATATGAACTCGGTATTATTTGCTCCTGATTCAAGTGTATAAAGAAGAAGTGCAAAATTGTGTTTAAACAGATTATTGACATTCTCTTTTTCTAGATACTTAAACTTCAAAACGCCTATTGCATCTGTTGCTAATGATGGAGTCATTAGTATAATATCATGCTGATAAGAATCTAATTCCTTAAAAGATTCATCATATTTTTGCAACTGTTCGATAAGTTTTTCTACAATTTTCTCGACATATTCTTCTTCAGAAGTAAAATTTTTAGGTTCAGGAAGCGATCTTTTAAGCTCTCCTATCCATGCAGTATTGCTTAGTTTTGTAATAAAGTCAGGTGTTTGAGGATCTCCTTGTTTATTTTTGTAATTTAACTTACTACCAAAATAGAATTCACCTGATAACTCGTTTATAATCATTTTCCTTAAACATATCAGAGATTTTAGCGCTTTGATATAGTTGCTGATATCTATTTTTCTAAATCTCATTAATTCTTCATTATTATCTTTAGACATTTTCAACAACTCCATCATAATTATCAACAAGAAAGTTGACTAGAGCGCCAAAAGAAATGCTCGTAACTTGAGTTTGTGGAGTAACAAATATTTCATAAGGAGAACTGATCAAAATATCGTAACTTGAACCTGTTTGATAATCGTGAAGTATGAGATAAAGGTAGTTTCTTTCTTTAAATAATGTTGAATATCCCCAATTAAGCAAATATTTATGCAAAGCTTCTAAGAACCTATCGATATCTTCTGATGAATTGAAGACGTCTTCGTTTATAAAAAACCTTACTGGTCGGGGTTCTAAATTTTCAAGACTTCTCGATCTTTCCATTAGGATACTTGTATATATTTTTGAGTATTTAATAAGAATTTGAGAGATAAGAATCAAATGAATATTTGAATAATCTAAATTCCTATAATATGATATGACTCCTCGTCTATTTATCCTAATTTTACTCTTGGATCTTTTTTCAATTGCTAAATAAATACTATCTACCCAAAGAAAATCATCTGATGCCTTATCAAAGACTTCTCTAAAACTGATTTTCTCATAGGCAATTCTTGTCTCTGGCCTTACATAGTATCTTTTAACAACATAACTTAAAACGGTCAACTTCGCTTCTTCTTTTTCCTCTAGATAGTTTAATAAGTCTTTTATTTCATTTGAGCGTAAAAAAATTCTTGATAATAGCGGATAATGTTTATTGAAAAATGATAATACTTTTTTGAAATAATTTCCCTCAGAATTTGTAATCAAAATACAAAATGGCTTATTCTTATCTATTATAAGAAATACTTTTCTCCTATCACTTGAAATTATATCTAAATCTTTTACGATCTTCACATCTAACAAGACAACATCATCGTTTTCAAATTTAATTTTATAAGACGATTTTTGATATTCCTGGGGTGTTATTCTATCTAAGATGTCTAATAATTTGTACCTGAAATCATAGATGAACAATACCGTTTTAATAGGCACATTTGGGAATCTTTCTATTGTATCCAATCTTCTAAACAGTTCTCCTGCATCGGTAAAGTGATTAATCTTAGATACCATTCATACCACTAACTTATTTTAAACATCTATACTAATTATTATCTATTTTTGCTCAACTGAGTCGTTTGAAATTTAAGATAACTCAAACTCATCTATTAGAGATTTCTACATGTTTGGACAGATAATAATACCGTTTTGAAATAATCTTTTCAGTTGTTCGCCATAATTGTCGCTTATTAGTGATTTATCGATTATGTCAACTAACTTATTTTTTCCTTGTTGTTGATTTATCAGAAAAAATATTAAAGACATTCTTAGATAGTCGAGAAGTTTCAGGAGGTTTTTTTCCATTTTCTCTCTTTGGTTTTGTTTAATATACATACCGTGAACAACATCATTTCTGAATTTATACCCACTTTCTATCAATGTTCTTACTTCTTCAATATCCGGTCTCATAAATCCGAGTAACTTCGCAACTCTAACGCCCAATTTATACGCATTTTCGCCCCTATCCTTTTCAAGAGAAAATAAAGATTCTAATCCCATAATTGTAGTCATTACTTTTCGATCAATATCTAAAGATTCTAGAAGAGCAGAGTTGTATCTTTCAAGAGAAATAAGGAGCCCCCAATTTTTCTTTTCTTTTTTGTTAAAATTCAATTTCTGTTCAATTTCAATAACAATATCAATAAAATCTTTAAGTTCAGTTTCATTTACAGTATAATTTTTGATGGAAGTATAATTTCCATTCCAACTTATTTGAGAACCTCCCCAAATGATAGACTTTCTAGTTTCAATCTGATTAATAGGGTAAATTGAACCCAGTTTATATAGCCTTAATGCGTTAAGTATTCTATTGGCGTAGGCTCTACATTCTTTGTTATCTTTAGCGATCATATTCATTTCCAGTATTGATGAAGGAATTCTAATATGATGATGTCTTGGAATATCGAAGAAAATATCTCTAGTATATTCAAAATCCTCTTTTTGCGGTTTTCTAATGATTACGTTATCATTAATCTTTACCGATTCACATTCTAAGAAAATACCGTTTAAATAGAAAGTGTAATTATATTCTGAAGGATTTAATTCAAGATCAGAATTAAACAATACAGCATATTCTATAATTTGATTTTCTGAAAGTTCTTTATCTAAATTATTATAAATTATCTTCTGAATAAATCGCTCCAACCAAAAAGTGACTTGTGCTAACTCATTGCACCCTTCGGCCAGATCTTGGATGTTCTTTTTATATCTTGCTGCAATTGATTGAGCAAGTTGTGCGAAGGCTGGCTTTTTTTTGATTTTGTCTATGAAATTAAATATTATCATAGACCAGTCCGGTTTATGAACTATTTCTCCTGAAAATCCACAACTGTGTCCTGATTCGGTTAATTCAAATTTAGTAGGAAATTCTCTAATATAGGCTCTCATTGGTGGTTCTAGGTTTTCCTTAATAACATGTTCGTTAAATATTTTGACCGATTTTTTTGCTAAATTTACCAAATCTGTGACTATCATTTATTAGTTCCTTCTTAACGCATTTGAGTATCTACACATTTCTTGAAATCAAATTTCTAGAAATATTTTACGCTCCCACTATTGTGAAATATAATTTAGAATAAGATAATTTATTCTCTCGAATTATAAACAAGTATTGCTTTCTAAAAGG
Organism: Candidatus Borrarchaeum sp.; assembly: GCF_019058535.1. Lineage (NCBI taxonomy): Archaea > Promethearchaeati > Candidatus Borrarchaeota > Candidatus Borrarchaeia > Candidatus Borrarchaeales > Candidatus Borrarchaeaceae > Candidatus Borrarchaeum > Candidatus Borrarchaeum sp. The sequence goes on along the minus strand of NZ_JAHPYX010000192.1, from coordinate 29,596 downwards.
ATAAATAAGTTTTTGGAAAAACATTAAAATGGTGAAAAAACCCTTATTTTCTCGTGAGAAATAAAATCCAGTAGATACAAAAGATACGTGATATTCTATTAAGTTCTTAAAAACTTAATAATAGAAGATGGGATCTGAATGACATCAATACGTGCATATATTGTGGAGAATGTTGCAGGAATCTATGGGGTCGATGAGAATAGCGAAATTATTTATCGTGCGCTTTTTCCAAGTACGCCAGAGAAAATTGTAGAAAAAATTGAACTTCTTCAATCAGGACAACTTATTGACGAATTAAAAGATGTTCTAGGTGTACTAAAGCAAAAAGAGGTTCAAGAAATCGTCCTTGAAGACGAAAAACTAGCAAGGAATATTCAGGAGCAATTTGATATTCAAACGTTAACTGAAAAAGGAAATTCAATATTCAAAAATTTTCGTGAACAGTCCTTCAGTATAGCAAAAGAAGAAGGGATCAATAACTTCCAGTTTATATTACAATCAGTAGGTTTGCTGCAATCACAAAAGAAGATAAAGCGTGCCTCTGAACGAAGAGATAAAATGGTTGCACAAGCGATTAAAGCTATAGATGATATCGATCAAACGTTAAATTTATTCTCAACTCGAATCCGAGAATGGTATGGTCTTCATTTTCCAGAATTGGATAAAGTCGAAAATCACGAAATATATGTTGGATTAGTAGGAGCATTGGGTCCACGCGATCGCTTTTTAGTTTCGGAAATTCAAAGAATAACAGGCGTACCTTTAGACAAGGCAAAAGAGATAGAGGGTTATGTTAAAAACTCAATTGGAGCAGAAATGGATGAAGCAGATCTAGAATCGCTTGTTAAGTTTGCACGAATTACAGATGACTTATACAAAGTCAGGAAAGAAAGTGAGCACTATATTGAAACTACAATGCGTGAAGTTGCGCCAAATGTGACTGCAATAGTCGGCGCACTACTAGGGGCTCGAATTATTAGCATTGCAGGAGGTCTTCTTGAACTAGCACGTCTTCCCGCTAGCACAGTTCAAGTCCTAGGTGCGGAGAAAGCACTATTTAGAGCCATTAAAACTGGGAGTAAACCTCCGAAACATGGTGTATTATTTCAGAAACCTGAGATTCACAATGCTAAGTGGTGGTTGCGAGGTAAAATAGCAAGAGCGATAGCTGGAAAGCTAACGATAGCAGCAAGAGTAGATGCTTACGCAGGCGAGTTTATTGGAGACGAATTAGTTATCGAAATTATGAAGCGTATTGAAGAGATTGAGAAAAAATATCCCTCTCCACCTGTAAGAAAAGAAGTAAAAGCAAAAAAGAAAAAGAAAAAGAAGAAGAAAAAGAAAAAGAAAGGCAAGGGAAAGAGAATGCACGAGAAGAAAAAACCGCCTGAGGGGTAAATATGAACGAAAATATTCATTTTATAGAAAAAAGGATCGCAACAAAGAATCTAGCTCCGGGGAAAACCGTCTACGGGGAGCGTTTACTTCAATTCGAAGGGGAAGAATTTCGCGAATGGGATCCGTATCGTAGTAAATTTGCTGCAGCTATTCGAAAAGGGTTAAAACAAATCCCTATCCAACCAAAAATGCATGTACTTTACTTGGGAGCTGCATCAGGCACAACAGCTAGTCATGTTTCAGATATTTTAGGACAAGAGGGTATAGTGTACTGTGTAGAATTTTCCCCTCGTGCGACGAGAGATTTGTTACGAGTATGTGAAAACAGATCCAATATGATTCCAATATTAGCGGATGCGAGGTTTCCAGAAACTTACAGGATGTTTATTGGACCTGTAGATGTGATTTATCAAGATGTTGCCCAGCCTGCTCAGGCGATCATTTTAGTTGATAATGCAAAACTTTTTCTTAAAAAAAGAGGTTTTGCGATGCTGGCTATTAAAGCAAGAAGTATAGATTCCTCCAAAGAGATATCTAAGATATTCTCAGAGGAAATTGATATTCTTAAAAAAAGTGGTTTCGTAGTGGAAGAGAACATTGAAAGTCTGAAACCTTTTGATAAAGATCACTGTATGGTGATCGGTCAACTTATTTCCTAAAACAAGTTTTGTCGCAACAAGAACAGATTATTTGAGATAAGACAATAGGAGGGAAGTTCATGAAGATAGCGATTATTGGTATAGGAGGAGTGGGAGGATATTATGGAGGGAAGCTAGCACAGAAATATGGCAGCACAGGTGAACATGATATTTTTTTCGTAGCTCGTGGCGAACATTTAGCCGAAATCAGGAAAAATGGACTCAAAGTGATAACTCAGGAAGAGGGGGAATTTACAGCGATACCTACTACTGCAACAGATGATCCAAAAGATCTAGGATTAGTAGATCTTGTGCTCTTCTGTGTAAAGACTTATGATCTTGAATCTGCAGCACAACAACTAATAGACAATATCCACGAAAAAACTGTAGCTATTACCATCCTCAATGGAGTCGATAACACAGATAGATTAAGAACTATACTAACAAGGAGCACGGTGCTGAATGGATGCGTATACATTAGTTCTACCATTCAGGCGCCTGGTGTCATAAGACAAATTGGTGGTCCCCGAAAATTGATATTTGGACCTGAAAACAACGATCCCGAAAAATATCGGTATATTGAGGAAATATTAAGGAATGCCGATATAAGGGCAGAGTTAACTGCCGACATCTCAGTCCAAGTTTGGACTAAGTACATTTTTATTGGTCCGCTGGCAACAATCGACTCATTGTTACGAAAACCTCTTGGTGCAATTATTGAAAATGAAAATAACAAGCAAATGTTGAAAGGGCTTATGGAAGAAGTTAATTTAATTGCCAAAAAGAGAGGAATATTTTTACCGGAGGATATCATTCCATTGTCCTTGGAGAAGGCGTCCGGCTTTCCATATGAGACAAAAACTTCGATGCAAAGAGATTTCGAAAGTGGAAGAAAAACAACAGAAATTGAGACATTTGCTGGTTATATTGTAAAAACTGGCAAGGAATTAGGAGTGGAAACACCATTATATCAGGAAGCCTATAATGAACTCCTCAAGAAACTTATCTAATGCATGGACAAGAATGTATTTTAGAAAATACAAGTGCAAATATTGTGAAATGCATCTAGTCTGCTTTTATAGATAGTTGCACTTCTCGAATGGTTTCAGGTATATCCCTTAACTCGTTAATAAGACTAAATACGACACTACGAAAGACTGCTTTAACAAACGGATGAAGTTTTATTACGTCATCGTTTACTTGTAATTTAACTTCCATTAAAAAACCTCCTTTCTTAGAACGCAAGAAAATGGAAACTTGCGAAGTATTTCCTCAACAACCGTGGTAAGCAGTAAGCATAAATTTATAAATCTCACGTACAGATTGAGTAGTGAGGTGAATAAGAAATGCCAGGTTCACATGGTTCATTGACCAAAGCAGGTAAGGTTCGCTCCCAGACACCAAAGGTTAAGGGTAAAGAGAGACATTCAGCAATACCGAGAATGCGAAATAAGAAAAATTATCTTAAACGATATGTAAAAGGGCGCGAAGTTGGTCAGGCACGTTAATTTTTAATAAAAATAACTATTCTTTCCTTAAATTTGTTTAATTAACATCTTATTTATTTTAATACGAGTCTTAATTTTCTATGTCAAGGCAGTGACAAAAGGTGAAATCAACTCCCAAGAAGTCCATAGATATTTTATTCAAATTAGACATCGCAAAAATAAATAATCATCTACCACGACAATTTAAGACTCTTGATACACTTTTAAAAGAAGACAAACCCTCTGTTTTGACGAAAGATGGGACGAAATTTATCTTTAACAAAAATGAGTTAGCAGAATTAAAATCACAATTACCAGAAGAGTTTCATTCTCAGCTGAGGTTGCCATTTCTTTTTATTCGTCGTACTGATCTCGGGAAATCTATTTTTGTTCTTAATGGAGGAAAACTTGAAAATTTAGTAGCTCGAAAACTCATTGACTTAATTGACGATCCCATCAATCAGTATAAAATATTTAATCTTGATCTTCCAAAGTATTTCTATTGGGCGGATTTGCGTGCGTTTAGGAAAAAATTTAAAACACTTTTTACGATCGGATTTAGCGCCGGCGCTAGCACCATCTAACTCAAAGTGTATTACAGGTAAAAGTTCTCACTTTCACCTCAATACGCCTCTTAGTACTCTTCCTCAAGATGGTCCAGTGAAAATCCTTGGAATTGATGAGGCTGGTAGAGGGGCGGTTCTAGGGAATTTAGTTATTGCTGGAGTATCTTTTAAAAAAACTGACATAAATGAACTTATCAATATAGGTGTAAAAGACTCAAAAAAACTGACGCCTAAGAAAAGAGAAGCATTGTTTCCTGAAATCATGAATTTGTGTAAAGAATGCAAGATTATAGAGGTCGAACCTCGGGAGATAGATGATTCAGTTTTCGATATTAAATCGAACTTAAATCTGCTCGAAATACAAAAAATGGGCGAGATAATTGACGCTCTAAAACCTTCAATGGTATATATTGATGCTATCACATCTAACCCTAAGAAATTCACGGAGATGTTAAAACAACATCTCGTTTACAAAAACACTACAATAATTGCTGAGAACAAAGCTGATGAATTGTACCCAATGGTAGCTGCCGCATCAATTATTGCTAAAGTAACAAGAGACCGCGCTATAGAAGCACTGAGAAAGGAATCTAAGTTTCAGGATATAGGAAGCGGATATCCTTCTGACCCACAAACTATAAGTTCCTTGAAAGATTGGATAAAAAATAGAAATATTCCTTTTTTCGTACGAAAAAGCTGGCACACATTTGTTAAGATGAGAGATTTGCAAAAAAATGCAAAAATTACACAATTTTTTGATGTTCGAGGAGAACGCTAACTAGAACTACCCTTACGCTTCTTAATCGTTCTTTTTAATTCATTTGGAGTCTCAAATTTTGATAATTCTTTGAGTCTCATAATTGGTACGCCTTCGATATTTTTGGTTGATGACCCCTCCAACACAAACATTGCAATTTTTCTCGTGATATCAGAAATGCTTCCTGTTATTTGAACTCTCTTTTTGATGTTTTTTTCGGATTTATGTCCTACACCAGCAATAATTAACTTTTGAGTCTCATTTTCTGTTTCTTTTTCTTTTGTGATAGCGTTAAATGGCGTACATTCCGTCCAGAAAACATCAAAACCTATTTCTAGTAATTTTTCTTGGATATTTTGTTCAAAATCATCAATCTTTGCTGGAGTATGTTGTTTTATATTGCCGAAATCATACTCTAAAAGATCAATTGGTAAACTTAAGTCGGTATCAAGAATTTTTTCTAGTCGCAGAAGGTTTTCTTTACTAGCATCCATTGTTCCACGTTCATACTCGTAAATGCAGCGTTCTGAAACACCAACTTTTTCTGCAAGTTGAGCCCGTGATAAATTCTCTTCTTCTCTTCTTTCTCTTAAGGTTTCTCCAAGAATTCTAGCATAAAGGCCACCACGTTTTGCAAATACTTTTGGAAAGAATTCATGAAATAGAATAGACGCTAAGGTAGGTGGGTTCACTGCAGGAACTGAATATCTATTGTACACCACACCATCTTCTAATAGTTCTCTGTGCGTTTTTTCTCCAACAAGTAAAGGTGTTCCTGAAAATAAGTTACCCAGAAGTTTCAATTCATCTGCATGATACTGTTGTAGACTGTCGATATTGATTAACACTTTAATAAGCCATAATATTACATCCTTTCGGGCAAAAAAATCAAAACAGGCAGATTTAAGATTACACTGTCCACTGATAGCAAACTTTTTTTGAACAAACAGTTTTTGCACGTATTGAGCGAGCTCAGAGCGATTGCCGAACATTAAGTTCACTACTCCCGCTTTTGTAAGCTCTTTCCCTATTAGGATGGGCAGGAAAGAGGCGTTTAGCCTAACATAAGTTGAATAATAATCCTTTTCCGTATTTAACTAATTCCACTTTGGTGATCACTACACTCTTGTCTTGTCCCTTCACATTTTTTAATATAACCCGTGTTCCATAACAATGGACTCCCTTTACTTTATAAGTGCTACCATCAAATTTTACTAGATCGTGGGGTTGTAAATGGTATCGTTGTCTCCTAATTGACGGTTTGAAGCCTTTACGGTTCAATTGTAAGGAACGGTTTCTCCTCTTAACTTGAATTACTTGATAAGGACGACATCGTTCTTGATTGGTGCCGCTTGAGATTACGAACGCGTCATTAACATGAGACTTTTCCAGATCTAACTTGTTACGCTGGTATTTGGTAATGTATCCGTAAGTATGTTCTGCTCCTAACTGCTCCACTATCCTCCAACGAATGTTGTTCAGACATGCAGCTGCTTTAAGAGGCTGCTTTGCCTGTTGCTGGATGACAGGGTATCCAAACTCCTCGGCAGTCTGATCTCCCTTCTTTACATTGCAGGCTCTACATGAGATCGTCAAATTCGACACGCGATCTGTTCCACCTCTACTAGAAGGGATAATATGCTCTACTTCTAAGGGAACGCCTGATCTGCCACAATAGGCACATGTACGCCCCCATTTCTCTAAAAGGTATTCTTTAACTTCGTAGCCCTGAAGTTCGCCCTGTTGATATTCCATTCCTGTAATTTCAGGATTCTGCATTTTTTGTGTATCTAAATTGCTGACCTCGATTCTTTTGAAGGTTATCGGCAGTAAAGACTTAAGTTTTTTAACTAGGCTAAGATGAGAAGCTAACCTGTGATGAGTACTATGGGCTATCCATCCTTCGTCCTTTTTCCTATTAAAAAAACGCGGTTTTCTATACCACAATCTGCCTCTACGAGTTCTACGATACCTTCGTCGTTCATCTATCTTTTTGGAAATGTCTTTGCGAAGTGTTAAAGTTCCGCTTATAACCTCTAACCTTTTTGTTGTTGCACTAAAGCCAATGTTCGTATATCCTATGTCCACTCCTAGTTTAATAGGCTGTCTTGCCTCTCCAGTTGCATAGGTTAATTGAATAGTAAAAGGACATCGTTTTACAACCTTTGCCTTACCCTCTCTTAATAATTTTTTTCCTTTTTTTTGAGTGGTTGGCATAAGCGGTTGCCCTCTCATGTTTAACACGTAGATAGGTACTCTCAAGACCTATCGTCTCCTTTAAATTGCTTTAAAGTAGGTTGGTCCACTTCGAGGCTGTTGTAAAGGCTTTCATGCCCGTGACACCGTCCCTACCCCTCAGGACTTATAATCAGCGGACGACAGAGCAAGGGGCTAGTGGAACACCCCAGGGTGTCATAACCTAAACAACTGCTGCTTCCCCTAATAAACGGAAGCCCTCTAATCAACTAAGAGGCTTGATTTTCACAAGCCTCTACCCTTTAGGGTGGGGTAGTTGACCTTCTGGGCAAACTATCAAGTTTTGTATAAACTGATTAAATTCTTTTATAAATATCTATCTTTGAGCAAACTGATTAAATAGTTCTTAGACCGAGAAGCCTACATATTTCTTGATAAGTATCTTCCATGTTCCCTCTATCAATTGTTAATACATTTACGTCGGATCTAGACTTTAATAATCGCACAAAAGGATGATTAATCTTGCCCATCGTGCCGATGACTGGTTTACTCGAATTTAATCCTCTTATCACGACGTCTTGAAATTTTTCAGAAAATAGTTCCATTTTACCAATCTCATCAATTACAACTATATCATAATTTTCAATAGCAGATTTGATCGCAGTGATAGCAAGTTCATTGAAAGAGTTAAGATCCACACCATATTTACTTACTCTAAATCTACTTTTAATTTCAACGTGGGCTAAAATCTCCTTTTTTTCAGTATGAAGATCAACTACCCAAAAACCAACTCGTCTATTTTTTTCTCTAATCTCTGGGGTTTGAATGCCTCCTATATTGTATCCCTTTGTTTCTAACATAGAACAAAGCTTAGCGACTAATGTACTCTTTCCAGTCCTGGGAGGTCCTTGTATAAGGGCATTTATCTTTTTAAGAGGGGTATAATCAGACATTCAACTCACAATTTACACTTCAATTGTGACTTGTATTGTTTTCAAATATGGTTTCTAAGTCATATTAAGAGAAATCTAGTTTTTTATACCATATCGAAGTTTAATTAAAGCCTAAAATGACATTTAAAATGGACAGATCAAATTTTTTGCATTAAATTATTTACTTGAAGTAAGTGATATCAGATATGAGTGAACCATATACCGCTACAGCGATTTTAGTAGAGCGAAGACATAGAGGAGAAAGATCGAGAATTGCAGAACTCAATAGACTTGCTTTAGACGCTGGATACACAGTTATTGATGTATTAGAGCAAATTGGAGAACCAAATTCTGCATTTCAAATCGGAAAAGGAAAGGTTAAGGAATTAGAGGAACTTGTAAATCAAATTATGCCTACCAAAGTTATTTTTGAGAACGAATTAAAACCTATTCAGATTTATAATCTTCAGAAGCGACTTAACTGTGAAGTTATCAGTAAAACTGAACTAATACTTGAAATATTCGCCCTGAGAGCAGGATCTAAGGAAGCAAAACTGCAAATTGAACTTGCGAGTCTTAAGTATGCGCTTCCACGTTTAAAGGAATATGTCAGTCTTTCTAAGAAGACTGAATTACCAGGATTTCATGGACCTGGTCAATATGCTGTTGAAAAACATTTTGAAAGCACTAAAAGAAAGATCAAGAGAATAGAAAATGAATTAGAACAATATAGGAAAAGAAGAACAATCAGTAGAAAAAGAAGAAAAAGATTAGACTTCTCACTTGTTGCATTGATGGGTTATACAAATAGTGGTAAAAGTTCATTACTCAATGCATTAACTGAGAGTTCTGTTCCTGTAGCAAACAAACTGTTCACAACATTGAATACGTTTACTAGACTTCTAAATATTAGAGGTTGTAAGATTCTAATAACAGATACTGTAGGACTTGTGGACGGCCTTTCTCATGATATGATCCGCGCCTTCCATAGTACATTAGAGGAGATAAACTTATCAGACGTAATTGCTATTTTAGTAGATCTTAGTGATACAAAAGATGAAATAATACGAAAGTACACAGTTTGTCTACAAACACTAAAAGAAATAACTGTTAACATGAATTCCTATTTTGTTGTTGCAAACAAAATAGATCGTTGTGATGAATTTGAAATCGAAGAAAAAATGCAACTCTTCAGAGATAAAATTTGTATACCTATTTCAGCACTTCAAAAAATCAATCTAAATAGAATAAGAGAAACTATTATGGATTTTATTCCTACTAAACGTGCATATATTACTGTTCCTTCAAACGGTAAAGTCATGAGTTTTATTTCATGGCTCTATGATCAGACATATGTCCTTGATCAACAGAATATGAACTCGGAGATCTCATTTGAAATTGAAGCGTCATCTCAGGTAATAACTAGAGCAAAAAAGTATGTAAACAACCTTAATGGATCTTTTGTTACCCAAAACGAATTTTAGATCGATTTTTTTATTTGACTATAGATTTGTTTTAACTGAAAACGATGAAATCCCGATATTTTTGAGAAAAATAAATTGCATTAAACTTACCTTTCTTTCACGCAACTAATATCTTCAATGATTTCTTACTGTTGCAAAAAGTTCAGTAGTAGCGGGTTTACCTCATTAGGGCGGACATAGTGAGGCATGTGTCCGCATTCTTTGATTAGGTGAAACCTTATATCAGGTACTGCATCACGAATCTTTTGACTATTGGAAAACGGTATCGTTTGATCGAACTCTCCCCAAAAAAGTTGCACAGGTAATTTCCTGCTTCCAAGTCTTTCATAGGTCTTTTTCAAATTACCAAATGGCAGATTTAGAATAGTAGATCGAATAGCTCTTAGCCAGCCAGTGTATCTCATTTGCTCAGCATATTTTTCCAGATACTCATTGATCCTATCGTAACGATAGAAGTCTCCTTTTTGATTCTCAATCATTTTTTCATGATTAAGACGCCTTAGTATCAATTTTTTCAATCCTGGTGTCTTTAAAACCGATGAAAAGGCACTTCTTCCCATAGGAAATCCAATGGGATCTATCAGCGATACTTTTTTCACTAATTCAGGATATTTATCAGCGAAAACGACGCAAATTCCACCACCCATTGAAAGTCCAACAAGACTGAATTTTTGTTGTGTTAAGCCAAGCTGATTAACCAATTCGAAGAGTTGTCGGATGAAAAGATCCATGTTATACTTTACTTTAGGGCGATCCGAATAGCCTCGACCGAATAAATCGTATCTCAATACCTTAAAGCCTTTTTTTACTAAAAACTTGAAGTTTTGATCCCACACGAAAAACGGTGATGAGAACCCATGCACCAGAACAACAACGTCTCTACTGGATCCTTCTAATTCATAATGGACAATTCCATCCGAAAGTTCAATGAATTTTCCTGGCAAGGCTTCTCTAAGGTCATCCGTCAATTCGAATGACTCGTATACCATATTTTCCTAATTCTCCTAGTTACTCTTCGTCCTTCTTCTTTTTGCGAAATTTCACAACTTCCCCAAGTGTAGTAAAATCTGTCCCTTTCGTTTTAGGGGGTGTATACTCTTCTTTCTCAATAGGTTTGTGGATTTTGATGTTCAGAATTGACTCCAATTTTATAATGGATTTTGGATCTGTGGGTTTCGTTTTACCAGTCTCAAGTTTTTGAATCACAGATCCCTTTACGTTTAATTCTTGTCCAAGTTCTTCTTGTGTCAATTCCATTTTTTCACGTGCTTTTCGAATAATCGCTGAGTAATCCTCTACGATTTCATAACGACTGAAGAACTTTTCTGGAGAAGGAATAGTAACTTTTTTTCTCTTGCTTTTAGGAGTGTGTGTGCGGGTAGTAGTTTTTCTTTTTCTTCGTACAGGGATTACAGAAGTTTCTGCAGTGACTGGAGGAGATCTTTTAGTTGCTTCGCCAAAACGCGCGCAACTAATGCAAACGATCATTTTCGTACCTTCAATCAATCTTTCAATCCCTCTACCCTCAATTACATTTCCACATATCTCGCAATATCTTACTACGTTTCTTTTGGGCAAATTTATCTCCTCAAATTTGTACAGTAGACATCCAAGAATTAGAGCACAGTGAGAATTTTGTGAAACCTTACAATTATTTATAAAACGGGGTCATTATGTATAAAATCCCACGCTTTATAATAATCATCAATCTTTCCATGAGAGGAAAGACCAGCCTTAAGGTTATCGGGCTATGCGCTCGTCACCGAGTTCAACACATGCTTCATTAATACGGTTTTTTTAAGTATTTCGGCAGTCTTGAAGGAGGTTATCCCGCTGTGCTCAAAAAGGTCATGGATCATCGACCATCTACGGTAAGGACTACCCTTTTTCAAATGAGGTTCTATGAACTCCTCAACTTGTGAAAGTACCCAATCGTAAATGGGTGGAAATGCTTCCTTAATGCCCAGACCTCTTCGAGCTATTACACAACTTGCTAAGTGATGTACCGACAAATTATGTAACCTTGAATAGTTATATCTGCCCATGATAGAGGTATATCCTGGGAATACCTTTCGAATGGATACACCGCGCTTTTTACACTTTCTCTCTAATAGTTGCAAGGCGGTGGTCTTCATATTGCTTAATTTTCGGTTGCGTTTTGTATTATATGAAAATTCTTGGTTGAATTGCAAATCCTCAACCACGATGCCTTTATCTTTATTAATGCAATAATTGACGATCTTATCCATCTTGTAGGAGATGTACAAGTTACGTTTATCTGTTCGATAGCTGTGAAGGTTGCCAAATGATATATTATGGTAGGAGAGTAAATTACCGTTTTTATCCACATTGGTAAGAGCAATAAAATTATAGTTGAAATCTAAGCCGATGGCACCATGTTCGTAGCCATAACTTGGTGCGGGTTCTGGGAGTTCATACGACACATGGACAAAGTAGCGTATTTCTCCCTTGAAGAGTTTCCTTTTCACTGTCACTGTGCATTTATCAGCATTAAGAATTTGTTGAAACCACTTTTCCTGCACATGATTCACTGATATATGGATAATAAGCCATTTCCGTCCCTTTTGCTTAGAGAAAGTTCGTATCTTGACTGTCTTATCAGGCAATACCTTGATATTCAGGTTTTTAACTCCGTGCTGTTTCTTTCCGATACAACTAAAGGAAGAATCACGCCTTATCCTGAACTCTTCTCTACTTATTTTTCCAAGAATTCGGTCTCTGAACAATTTCTTAGTGCCGAATACCACGGGTTCAAGGTGCAAATTGTTTAATTTAGCCATTATCGAAGATCTACGCGCGTATAACCCTTTTAACCGTCTGCCATGTTTATTTTTCTCCTTTATTGCGTTGATTTTCTTAGTAATGACCTTTATCTGCTGTTTCATGTATTTCCGTCGTTTTTCCAGCCATGTTTGTTGTGCTTCCAGTTTCGCCTTGTTATCATTCAAGATGGTGTTGACATAAGGGTTATTGTAACACAGACTCATCAAACATAGTTGTATGGTTTTGTCCTCACCGAAGCTTGCTGCCATATAATCGTCGCCATGAAACAATAGGTTATAACCGATGCGTTTCACCCGGTTATAGATTGTGAAGATCTCATGGAGTTTGCGTTCTTGTATCCCATCAGGATACATCCTGAATTTGATGGTCTGGATCATGATGATCGACTTCTCCTTTATACCTTGTATTACGGTTCATTAATAAACCCCAAGCTTTCAGGAGGACCTCGCATTGTATCGTCGAATATATCTTTCTGAAGAAAAGAAATCTTTGTCTTTGAGAAAAGTGCTTTAATGCATAGAAATATAAAAACACATTTATTCGTTACTACGTTCAATAAGACTAATGAGTGAACTGAGGGAACTTAATGAACGAAGGTACAGGATCATCAAACGACAGAGAAGAATTTGCAAGTGATGTGATAAGAACACTTGAAAATAGAATTCGTATGATAGAGACCGAAAGAGAGATACTTAAGGCTGATAAAATCAAACTAGAGCGCGAACTTGAGGAACTAGTCTCGAAAATGGATAGAAAAACGGGAATGATGAAACACTTTGAGCAAAGAATTAGAACGCTTGAGACCGAAAAACAAATACTCAAAACTGATAAGACAAAACTAGAACGCGAACTTCAAACATTGCACACTGAGCTTGAGCAATTACGCGCACCTCCACTTTTAGCTGGTAGCATTATTGATGTCTTACAAGATAAGCGCGTTATTGTGAAGAGTACTACGGGTCCTCACTTCGTGGTTCAAGTTTCACCCTCTCTTGACCCTTCTACGGTTACAAATTCAGCACGTGTTGCTCTTAACCAACGTTCGATGTCAATAGTTGAAATTTTGCCTCCTGTCATGGATCCTATGGTTCGTGGAATGGAAGTAGAAGAATCACCACAGGTTACTTATCAAGATATAGGAGGACTTTCTGACCAAATTAAAGAAATACGTGAAATTGTTGAGTTACCCATGTTAAGACCAGAACTTTTTGAACAAGTGGGCATTGAGCCACCGAAAGGACTTCTCCTTTACGGACCACCAGGAACTGGTAAGACACTACTTGCTCGTGCTGTTGCCCACGAGACTTCAGCGAAATTTATTCGCGTTATTGGATCTGAATTAGTTCAGAAGTATATTGGAGAAGGAGCGCGATTAGTGCGTGAAATATTCACTTTCGCACGAGAAAAATCACCAAGTATTGTTTTCATTGATGAACTTGACGCTATTGGTGGAAAGAGACTGGAAATCGCTACAAGCGGTGATAGAGAAGTACAAAGGACACTTATGCAATTACTAAGTGCTATGGATGGATTTGATCCTCGTGGGGATGTTAAACTTGTCGCTGCAACCAATCGTCCAGATATACTAGATCCAGCGCTTCTTCGACCTGGTCGCTTTGATCGGATTATTGAGGTTCCTTTGCCAGATAGGGAAGCTATGGCGTCAATTTACAAAATTCATTCCAGTAATATGAAATTAGATTCTGAAATTGATTTTACTCGGTTGATGAATTCAAGTGAGGGTGCATCTGGAGCAGACATAAAAAATATTTGCACAGAAGCAGGAATGTTTGCAATTCGTCGAATAATTGCAAATCCTGAAGATGAGGATGAGTCAATTCTAGCTACAGTAGAAGATTTCGAAAATGCTATTGAGAAAGTTTTAGGCAAAAGCAGAGCGGATGAAAGAAAAGCGCAGTTCTACGCCTAGTTCGTAGGGTTATTCTGCACTATTTTTTAGCACCTATTTTTTGTTGCATTGATTATTTCTGAATCGAAACTTTCCGTTATTTATATTTAGGACTAATCACTTCTTTTTTGCGAAGTGTTTCAATTTCCTGCGTTGAATAATTAAGAGATCTTAAAATCTCTTCAGTGTGTTCCCCATACCCTGGCGCTCTGGTTCTTATATTGCCAGGCGTTTCTGAAAGCTTGAATGGCATACCTATGTACTTAATGTTGCCAAAGCGCTCATCTTTAAAATCTACAATCATTTCACGTGCTTGAACTTGTGGATCCGCCATTATCTCGTCTAATTCATAGACTGGTGAAATGCAAATATCGGTCTGTTTTGATAGTTCAAACCATTCATCTCTGGTTTTGGTCAATATGACTTTTTTTAGGATTTCACTAATTTCTTTTTTTTCCATATCAGCTGGCTCAAGTAAATCTTCTCGTTTGATTGTGGTGCAAAGGTTTCTCCAAAACTTTTTTTCTAATGCTCCAACTGCCACAAATTTATTATCTTTAGCCTTATAAATTCCATATCCCGGACGCCCGCCCGTAAGCAAGTCATCACCTCTCATGGGAATTTCCTTTGATGCCCAAAAACGAGGAAACGCAAACGCTAACCAAGTCATCGCTCCATCAAGCATTGAAACGTCAATATATTGCCCTCGTCCTGTTTTGTTACGTGCAATTATACTCATTAAAATTGCTAAGACCGTATTTAAACTTCCAGCACCAATATCTGCCACTTGCACACCAATTAATTTTGGTTGATCTGGCTCTCCTGTTAAACTTGCAACCCCTGCAACTCCTAGATAATTCACATCGTGGCCTGGTAGGTCTCTGTATGGTCCGGTCTGACCATATCCTGACAATGAGCAGTATATAATCTGGGAGTTAACTCTACTTATTGTATCATAATCTATCTGAAGTTTTTTCACAACCCCTGGTCTAAAACTCTCAAGAACCACGTCAGATTTCTCGGCTAATCTATAGAAAATCTCCTGCCCTTCTGGATCCTTTAAATCAAGAATGATAGACTTCTTATTTCGGTTCAGATGAAGAAAGGCTGCGCTCTCTTTGTTTGTATCTTTAGTGTAAAATGGTGGCCACCAGCGCATATAATCTCCTTGAATCGGATCCTCAATTTTTATCACTTCAGCTCCAAAATCAGCTAATAACATAGTAGCAAATGGTCCTGGTAGAAGTCGTGATAAATCAAGGACTCTGATTCCTTCTAGAGGTAATGTCATATAAACAACATTACATAGAGTTCATTCTATAAAGGCTTTAGATAAGCTGAAACTCTTCCATGAACGATGCCCGGGGCATAATCTTTTATGAGTCTTACTTTTTTTTCCTTTATTTCGAATCCAAGTGCTTCACTCGCTGTTTTTATTTTTTTAATAGACAAATAGGGGAACTCATGGTGAGGTAGAGTCTCATGATAGTGTATCCATCCACCCTTTTTTGATCTTAATGCATTGATGCCTTTTTGCAGGTATTTATCTGTATTAAACAAGTAGCCTAGAATCACATGATCAGCACATTTTTCAGGTGCTATTTCATTGCAGTCTCCTAATAGAGGAATAATTTGATCCTCAAGTTTGTTAAGTTGAATATTTTCACACAAATATGAAAAAGCAAGTTCGTTGAGTTCGATTGAATAGACTTTTTTTGGTTTGCTATGTTTCCCTATAGGAATCGACCATTGTCCAACACAAGCAAAAAAATCTACGACCACATCATTCTCTTGGACAAATCCCGGCAATCGTTGGCGTTCTTCAGTGTTTCCAGGAGAAAACATTATTTTTGTTGGATCAAGTTTGAAAATACAGCCCACTTCTTTGTGTATGGTTTCAGTGTGCGGATCTCCATAAACAAATTTGTATTGAGGTATTCGGAAATCGCCAGATATGGTTCCAATCTGCATGATCGCGGTTCTTACAGGTCTATGATCTACATCTAATAAAAATTTACCAATCATTTCTTTCCATGGATCTAACTTGGGATGAAGTTGAAAAAGAAGCACATGTCCTAAAATAAACCATCTGCGAGGTAGATATGGGAGGAGTTCTTCAGGGATAGTGTCTCGGCACTTTTGATGAAGCGAGTTAACACTTACCATATGATTTTTACGCACCTCGTGTTATCATAATGATTGAGTTTTCAAAGCAAGTATGGCTTTCGCTAAATCACCACCAGCATCTACAAGCGCAGCACGTGCTGTTTCGACATCAACTCCTGATTGCTGGGCTACTAAATGAACATCCTCTTCTGGAATCACTGCTACAGCTTCGTCTTCTACTTCACCAGAAAGTGGTCTTTCTTCTGCACTCTGCCCTACTACTTGCCAGAGTTTTTGTCCCGCTTGTGTCATAACAGTGACTTGAGGTTCTTTTATTACTAGTTCTTTCTCCAAAGTCCGGATGATGACTTCTTGTACATCTTCTATTTCTTTTAGACCCATTTGTTTCATCATACGCTTCATTTGTCTTGGAGAAATCTTCTTCCCTTTTTTGACCATTTTTTCGTTCTCCTTAGAAAATTTTTGAGTTATATGTAGGTTGAACTATATAAAAAAATGGTGATAAGACAAAGTTCTGGTTTCAGGAGACGACAACCGACGGTATCCTATACCCTTATTATAATTTAATCATGAGATGTGTAAGTTATCATTAGGCATTAATATAAGTAAATATTATATCATTTTTCACCAATACCTCGCCTTACTTTTACTGCTATCCCTTTTTGAAAGGCGAGCATTTCATTTCCAGATAATACACTTTTTCCAACAGCAAGAAGGTTATTAAGACTATCTACTACAATCACTTCAGACTTAGGACGAACATCAGGACTTGTATAGATTACATGTTTTGCAAATACATTTCTGCCTTTTCTAACAAACGGAACAGATTCATCATTGACTTGAACCTTAAAGCGGATATCTCCTCTTGTTTTTTCAAGAATTTGTTGCGCTCCGGTTATGGTCAAAGCAAAAAGTCCATCTTTAGGGCGTAATGTTGCAAGCAGTTCATCATTCAAGTAAACATGACGAATCCGCTTTGTACTTGGTGAAAGTGCTATAACTACCTCTGAAGGGAATAACAGGTCTCCGATATTTTCCCCAAATTGGTAGTTGGCAATCCCTTGGATTTTCCTAAGTTTTTCCCACGATTCTAGGTCCATTCAATTCAACCTTCTGAAATAGATGTGAGGAATATTATTAATAATTAGCAAAATTTTAAAAGAAAAATACACTTGACAAAAGTCCATGAATTAAATTTCATCAATGAGGTAATTATTATGACTTATGATACTATGAAGGAATATAGAACTTCTAGCGAAGTTACAGGTCCACTTCTTTTTGTTGAAGGCGTGTCAGGTGTAGGATATGCAGAAATTGTTGAAGTAGAAACACCTTCTGGTGAAAGAAGAAGAGGACAAGTACTTGAAGTAACAGAGAGCCTTGCCGTAGTTCAGGTTTTTGAAGGTACATCTGGCTTGGACACATCGGCAACGTCAGTAAGATTTCTTGGTGAAACACTCAAACTTCCTGTCTCTGCCGATATATTAGGACGTGTTTTTGATGGAAGTGGAGAACCGATAGATCGTGGTCCGAAGATTATTCCTGATGACCATTTCGACATTACAGGCGCTCCAATTAACCCAGAAGCGCGAACTTATCCAAGAGAGTTTATCCAAACAGGCATTTCTACAATAGACGGATTAAATACACTCGTTCGTGGACAAAAACTGCCACTTTTCTCAGGTGCAGGGCTTCCACACAATTATATCGCCGCTCAAATTGCACGGCAAGCTAAGGTTTTAGGAGAGGCGGAAGAGTTTGCTATCGTTTTCGCTGCCATGGGTATTACTTATGAAGAGGCAGCTTACTTCCGTAGAGACTTTGAGGAGACAGGTGCGCTAGAACGTGTTACTCTCTTTCTGAATCTGGCTGATGATCCTGCTGTCGAGCGTATAATTACACCACGCGTAGCACTAACTTGTGCAGAGTATCTCGCGTATGAACAAGATTATCAGGTTTTGGTTATTCTTACAGATATGACGAACTATTGCGAATCCCTACGGGAAATTTCTGCTGCCCGAGAAGAAGTACCGGCTAGAAGGGGTTATCCAGGTTACCTTTACACCGACCTTGCAAGCATTTATGAGAGGGCAGGAAGAATTACAGGAAGAAAGGGTACAATCACACAGATGCCGATCCTTACAATGCCTTCGGATGATATAACACACCCCATACCCGACCTAAGCGGTTATATAACCGAAGGACAAATTTACATCGATAGGGGATTGCATCGACGCGGGATCTATCCACCAATCGACGTCTTACCTTCACTATCACGCTTGATGAAAGAAGGTATTGGAAAAGGACTAACACGTGAAGACCACAGAGAAGTTGCCGACCAGTTGTACTATGGTTACTCTGAAGGAAGAGATCTGCGAGAACTTGTAGCAGTAGTAGGAGAAGAGGCGCTTACAGAGAGAGATAAAAGATACTTAGAGTTCAGTGAGCGCTTCGAACGAGAATTCACAAGCCAACGGATGGATGAGGATCGCTCAATCGATGAGACATTGGATATTGGCTGGGAACTTCTTACAAAATTACCCGAAAAAGAACTCAAAAGGATCGACCCTGATACAATTAAAAAATGGCATCCTTCATATCGCGCGCAGTAAGAATAAGATATTCTTTACTAATATTCTTTCCTTTATATGAGGATCACGGAGGAAAAGTAAATGAGTGAACTTATGGCGGGCGTCCGACCCACAAGAATGGAATTATTGTCTTTAAAAGACAGACAGTCACTTGCCGTGAAAGGTCACGGACTTTTGAGTGAAAAAATGGATGCCCTTATTATGGAGTTCTTTGCGATTCTAGAAGACGTTAAAACAGTACGAACAGAACTCTCTGAAATGGTTTCAAGAGCATTTACCTCGTTAAAAGAAACCAAAATGGTTTTAGGGGCGATGAGGCTCAAAGAAATCTCTGCAATAGCACCATCTTTGTTCAAAATAGAAGCCGAAACAAGAAATCTAATGGGAGTCCGGGTCCCTGTTTTACATCTTGAGAAAAAACGTGAAGGTAATGAAACAACACCCTTTTACGGATTTATAGACACACCGACAACGCTAGACGAATCAGTGACCCTTTTCCAGAAGATACTTGAAAAGATCTGCAACTACGCCCAAGTCATCGCAACAATGGAACGGTTAGCCGATGAGATTATCAGCACTAAACGTCGGGTTAATGCCTTGAATTATGTAATTATCCCGCGTCTTGCAACAACAATCAATTTCATTGAACAGTACCTAGAAGAACGTGAAAGGGAATCTTTTGTTAGGATGAGACATATCAAGAGGTTGTTAGAGAAGAAGGGAAGCCAGGATAAAAGCAAAGAAGAAGCCAACAATATGCTAGATTTATAAAGAACTTTCTTTTAGAAGATCAATTAAAATCAGATCACTGCAAGGCAAACACATGAAACCCTTTATTTTTTAGAATAAAAAATGCCGCGCATTACCTAATTAACAATACTTTAAATGTTAGAACTTACATACTACATAGAATTGAGTTTAAGAATATTTGAGAATAATTAGATCTCCATTATATATGCAGTTGAACCAATACAAGAAATGAAATGATACAATAAATCAATGATACTGGAGTTTAGGAGAAAGACAAGAGTGACAACTTTAGAAGATAATGCAATGAAGATCATTCTTAATACAGGAGTGCAAGGTATTTTGCAGTCTGATCTTTGGAAAAAGCTGGAAACTACAAGCCGAGAAGGTTCAAGACTAGCTGTACGCTTAGAAAAAAAAGGCCTAATTAACAGAAAAAAGGAACTTGTGGATGGAAGATGGAGCTTCAGACTTATTGCAAAAACCTCAAGTACCTCGAAAATTGGATCTGAAAATACTCTTGGGGGATGTCCCTGTTTCACTTGCGGTGATTTGGCGAGATGTGGAGATCTACAATCAATATCGCCCGTTTTTTGTGTCCGTTTGGATCACTGGCTTCTAAAACTCGCGAAAACTTCTTTGAATAATGCATCGTCATAGATGTTCAATAAGGGAAGGGGATATAAACAGAGGTATTTTTTATCATTAAACTATGAATTAATTGAGGAGCATTTATAGATGGGTAAACGGTGGTTAAACGAAAGAAAAAAGGATTTTTATTACAAAAAAGCTAAAAAAGAGAATCTCCGCTCAAGAGCTGCTTTTAAAATCATTCAGTTAAATAACAAATTCCAGTTAATAAAGCAAGGCGACAGTGTTTTAGATTTAGGGTCCGCTCCAGGTGGTTGGCTAAAAGCGATTAAAGACCTTGTGGGTGAGGGAATAGTTGTAGGGGTTGATTTACAGCCTATAACTCCGATTCCCCAGGTGAAGTTAATTTTAGGTGATATCACGGACGAAAATACTATAACTGAAATTAAAGAATATAACACTAGCTTTAATGTAATAACCTCTGATTGTAGCCCTAATGTAAGCGGAAACTGGGAGATCGATCATGCCCGCCAAATATATCTAGCTGAGATATCATTAGGGCTGTGTAACCATTTTCTCATTAGGGGAGGTAACTTCATCGTTAAGGTTTTTCAAGGAGAGTTTTTTAAAGAGTTCATTGATAAAATGAAAAAAATCTTTGAGAAAGTCTTGATAAGCAAGCCTGATGCTTCGAGAAAAAGAAGTTCTGAAATATATGTAGTTGGTCGTTACTATGACCCCAAATATTCTTGAGAATGTCAAGGCAAAGGTATACTCTGATTTCTATCAGCGAGCCTTAGACGATATAATTATTTATGAACGCAAATCTAGTGATCTTGTAGACCTTTCTTTGCTAGTTGGTTTGTGTAGAAATCTTTTTTTTGAGGACCACGAACGAATTCGAAGTAAATTAGAACAAATAAATCAAAAACTAGATCTTCGTATTAATTATATCCGTTATTGTCAGCATACATTCCCACGTTGTAATGCACGACAAATGTTGGAAATTCAAGAGACTCCTGCATCTCAAATTTCTAGAGTGATCTGGGGGTTTCAATCAGTTATGCTACACTTCTTTTTTAAAATCCCATCGGGTCATGATTTTCCCCTTCGATGTGAAAAACATGCGAATATTTTAACAGAAGATAATTTTCGATTAACGCGAATTAATCTTTCACGCGGAGTCGCAATTTTTCAAACTCCCCAAATTGAAGTAGAACTGAAATTTACAGGAGATTGGGTGATTTACATCCCTTATCATGTTGAGAGATGGGGAAAACTTGTAGAAAGCGCCAAATCATCAGAGATGGCACTGCTTCAACCAAGGCTTCAAACTACGGGTGATCGTGTCTCTATAATAGCACGTCTTGTTTGGAATAAAGAAAAAATGGATCAAAAAGAAGCTGATAAAAGGTTTATAGAATTAGCCACACAAAATGGGTTTGAAGTCGGGCAAAAATTATTTCCGATTTTCTTTCTATCACATCAAAAACTAAGCCCTCTAAAAGATCTTGTACAAGACAACCGAGAAGATATTAAGGAAATCACTTTTGATTCACTTACTTTAAGAAATACTATTGATCTTGCAAAGGATATTTCAAAAGCTAAAGAAATTAGTGAAGAACTTCTTAAGTTACTTCACTGACAGGCCTCATTCGATTTTCACACATTTCATTAATACACCTTTAACATCTTCTACACCTGCATCAGTACGAAGCGCAGTAGGCTTGAAATGCGTTCTTGTTACTTTAAAACCATTTTTCTCTAAATCGCTCATTACGTGCTCTATTTTTGGAACTCGAATGGATAATTCGTCGCATAATGAATGAACATCATAATATAGAGGAGGACCGTCTGCTTCTTCAATAACCCTATCTAAAAGGCGTGTAACACGTTTTTTTGCATCATCAAACTTTCTTTTCTCAGCTTCACTTTTTATTCTTTCACAAAACGATTTATCGAATAATTCCCCCGCGAATAAAGGCCCACCAATTGATAAAACTGAATTGCAATTAGGACAAAACTGAACGAGATGAGTAGACATTCCTCTAACAAGCTCTCTATAACTACATGAAAAACAATGTAACACATAACCCAATTCCTGCAAAGAGATATTTGCTTTTGTATCACCATGATCTGTCTCCACATAAACTCGAATATAGTGATCTGTACTATGGACGAATCTCACTTTGGTGCCCATGCTAAATCGAGCGGCGGTCCTTACAATACATCCTGCTAATAGTCTAACAGCGATTTCATGGCAATATTTTGTCTTTAAGGAGTATCCTCCGTATTTTCTAAGGCTAACGTTTGGATAGACACCACAAAGAGGAGCCATATCAGTTGCTGTAGCACACAATAAACTATTTTTTTTTCTAAGTGCACGGACGGAAGAATCAATGAACGTTACAGGAGATCCGAAGGGGTCGATATCAATAACGTCAAATCGATTTCCGCTTGAAGTTTGCTTATCAAGAAAGAGGTTCGCATCTTCGTTTGATACAGTAACTTTATCTTGCAATTCATTTTCTCTTATATTCTCTCTTGTCAGTTCGTATGCAGACTTGTTTTTATCATTAAGATGTATTTGTTGAACATCAGGAATTTCTAATGCAATTCGAATACCTCGGACTCCACAACCTGTTAATGGTTCACAGAACCGAATTTGGCGTTGTTTTTCTTCTTGTTGAAACACCTGAACTGCTAGTAGTGATATGTCCCTATTCAATTCCATTAATGGATTATAAAAAACAGGTGTCTTTACAAAATTTGTATCCTTTTCTGCGGTATCTGGTATATAGAAAGAGACTCTTCCTTCAGTAATTTTACGTAATGGAAATGATATTCTTTCTCCTTTACTAACAGGCGTCATCCAGGTTTCACACTTTTGTTTGCATTTGTTTAACTTAGAATGAATAACTTAAAAATATTATTAGACTGATCCTAATATTCTGTTGGAAGGGATAAATTTGTCGAAAGAAGTCGCAATTTTACGATATGGTCATCGTCCCGCACGTGATAAGCGAGTTAGCACACATACCGCGCTTGTTGCCAGAGCATTTGGAGCGGATGGGATATTCTTCGATACAACTGATAAAGAACTTAAAGTTAATATAGAGGGAGTAGTAGAACGATTCGGAGGACCATTCTTTGTTGAAATGGGGGGCTCATGGAGTGATATAATTGAAAGATGGCAAACTAAGGGAGGAGAGGTTATTCATTTAACGATGTATGGGCTTCCACTTCCTGAAGTTATCGAAGGGATAAAGCAATCACCAAAGAAAAAACTAATCATTGTAGGTTCAGAAAAGGTACCCGGAGAGATTTACCAGATATCGGAGTATAATGTTGCTGTTACGAACCAGCCACATTCTGAAATCGCAGCCCTTTGCATTTTTTTGGATCGATTATTCGAAGGAAACGCTGTTAGGGGAAGTATACAATTTAAGGGGGCTAAATTAAAAATAATTCCGACTGCACGAGGTAAACGCGTGATGGAGTGCAATTCTTGACAAAGGTAAAGTTATACTCGCTGAACTTTAAGAAACATCGTGTTTTTTAAAGAATATTGAACCAGTATAATAAAAAATATCACTATATCAAAATGTAGTGAAATAAAAGCGATCATTTGTTCAATTGAAAAAAGCAAATTGCTCTTATCTGCAAGGAAACATGTCGCTACCTGCGTTTTAATAAATATGATTGACTACCTTTTCAGGCATTGACGGAATTTTTTTTCTAGAACGCGCTATAAGATCTTATTTCTGTGAACTTCTTACTATTTACCACTATTATGTCAGATTTTTTCTATTAAGCAAAACTCTGGATACATAGAATTTCTTGATCTAAGTTGCTATTCTCCCAAAATCGTGGTTATTAACACACAACTAAAGATATGAGAATCCATAATTGTCCTAATAGATCATTACAATAGTGCGATTACTCCTAATAAAAGACATTTAAACTTTAACATCGTATACTATGAGATGGGGGTATTTCAAGGAAAGCTACATGGCGTTCATTGACGTCCAGAAAAAAAGGCGGTTTAGCTACCGCTTCTAGGAGGAATCGAAGATCCAGCAAGAGACAAAGCACCAAGATATACTTAATACCTTCGTAGAAGAGATCGGAGGCAATGACGCACTCCAGATAATTGAGATCTTATCTGAAGAACAAGAAATAACAGATGAAGAAATTGCTTCAGAAACTGAACTCAGATTAAACGTTGTAAGGAAAATCCTCTATAAATTGTATGATAATCAGTTAGCTGCGTATAGGAGAACGCGAGATCAGAATACTGGATGGTTCGTATATTATTGGAAATTGGTTCCTGACCGCGTAAAAGAACTGTTACTGAAACGAAAGAGACAAGTGCTAAAAATACTTGAAGATCGGCTCTCATACGAGCAAATGAACATGTTTTTTGAATGCTCGACACCAACTTGCCCTCGCTGTACATTCAATCAAGCTGTAGAAAATTCATTTAAATGTCCAACTTGTGGTGGAGTGCTAAACCATCAACAAAACGAACAAATAGTATCGACACTTGAGGAAAAACTGCTGAAATTAAGACGCACAATTGAGAATGGTACTTCAGCTTCTTAGTTAATTAAATCTTTGTTAAATACAGGCATAAGATAGTTTCTTTTGTATTTTAAATCAGGTACGTTTCTTTTCAGGGAAGAATTGGATACTAAGAAACGCTTTTCGAATAATGCAAAATGTTTTTAATCAGTTCCGTTACAAACATTTGGAACTCGACTACAATAACCAAAATTGTAAGAATTTTATGACAATATGAATTTCATACAGCTTAGGTGAAATAGAAAAATGAATGTTAACGAAATAGCCCAAGAGATCCAAACCAATTATGATATCGTTGGAAGAGAGCATGAACTCAAGAAAGTGGTCATAGCTCATCTTGCTGGACAACATGCTCTTATTGAAGGGTCAGTTGGAGTTGGAAAAACAACTTTAGCAAAAGCTGTGGCATCACATTTTAACAAAGACTTCCTGAGGGTCGATGGTGACGAACGTTTTACAGAAACGAAATTGACTGGTATATTCGACCCTCCATTAGTTGTTAAAGAAGGATGGACGTGGAATTCTTTTGTGCCTGGTCCTTTAACTGAAGCTATGCAGGCTGGCGCAATTTTATTTATTAATGAGGCTAATAGACTTCCAGAGGGCACGCAAAACGTGCTTTTACCTGCTCTTGATGAACGGCAAATCATTATTCCCAAACTTGGAACAGTTACAGGAGAAAACGGTTTTCAGATAATTGCTACTCAAAATCCTGAAGAATTTATTGGCACAACTTCTCTTTGTGAAGCTCTAAGAGACCGATTTGTATGGGTCAAATTAGATTTCCAAGATGAAGAGGAAGAAAGACGAATTGTGAAACTCCAATCCCAATGTGAAGATGAAGATACCATCAAAAAAGTAGTCGCAATTGTGCGTACTACAAGAGGTTATGCTGACCTTCGACGAGGGTCCTCAGTTAGAGGTGCTATTGATCTCGCAAACATTATTCGATTTTATGACTCCCCAACGTATGAAGATTGGGTAAGCAGCGCAATTATGGCGTTGGCAACCAAGATCGAACTTGAGGATGGATTAGAGAAATCGGTTGAAGATGTTATACGAGAAATCGTAGGATATGTATTGGGGGATTTTTAGAACAGGAGAGGACATTTTCATTTCAACCAGATGTCCTTGATGATGTATCACAAAAAGAATTTTCTCCATCATGGAATTTCTCAAAAGAAGATATCTTAGAATCTGAAATTGCAGCCGGATCCAAAAAATCTCCAAAATCTTATTCTCAGTTGGCAGAAGGTCTTCCCTATAGCACGATCTCTCGACTTGCTGAAACTGCCATTCAAAATGAGAATCTTTCTGCTCTTCTAGGGCTCTCAATGTGCAGTCAACGAGCTGTAGCTGATACATTATCTTCTAAAGATGGTGTTGAATTATTTTCCAATAATATTCAGAAGAGTTCAGAAGCCATTCCCGAGTTATTCTTTCTCCTTAAGAAGTCATTTTCTCAAGGATATCTCCCGATTTTTCGGAGATTAACGCGAAATTTTATCATAAAATCCGCTATGCGGATAAGTGGGCGGGGATTAAGAGGCGATCTAAAGAGGGATACTATATATGTGCCTGGAATGTCTGAGTTCTCTGTGGAAGAAACTATTGATCGCTTCTTGGAACAGAATTCAGAACATCTTAAATATAGCGACATCGTAGGCATAGAAAAAACCGAACGAAAAAAGACAGGCGTGTTGATGTTAGATACCTCAGGGTCGATGTATGGTGAAAAGCTGGTAAACGCGTGTCTTACAGTCGCAGTACTGTCGCATCATATGCATAAGGATGAATATTCAGTGATTATTTTCAATAATGACGCAAATACTATCAAAAAAATAGATGCGAATACTGAAATTTCCGAGTTGATTGAAGGAATTCTTGACATGGAACCCGCTGGATACACCAATATAGAAGCAGCTTTAAAAGAAGGACTAAAAGAATTAGAGAAAAAAAGGCAGAATCCACGAAAATGGGGCATTATTGTAACGGACGGAGAATACAATAAAGGAGGAGATCCCAGACCATTTGCCCGTAGTTTCCAAAAACTTCATGTCATCCAGTCGCCTTCCCAAAACTCTGCCAGAAAAAAAGGAGAACATATATGTAAAGATCTGGCAAGATTTGGAAAAGGACGTTATGCAAAAGTTCATTCACACTCCGAAATTCCAAGAGTGTTGATGAATCTGCTGAAAAAGGTATAGTTGTTTTTTCGCTCTATGATTTTTACTCAATTTTTCCAAACTCATAAACATGTCATAGGCTTTTTGTGATTTTGTAAAATGAATATGCAATTTTGGGAACATTACCGTATTACCTATTAATGTTAAGAATTGCAGACGCATCTTCTCCGCACAGAAAACAAAAGATTGGGACAGAATTTATCAAGGTTTGATGCGTTTCTTCTTTTGATTGGCTTCGCGATGAAAAAATTTTTTCTTCAAAAAAATTTCGATCGCGGCAACCAAAAAATCAAAATTTGCTGGGGTGACGCGCATGGAATGGGATATACAAGATGTGCTTAAAAACGTGTTTGGAAAAATCGTGGAAGTTGGTTTCAAGGAAGACGGAAAATATGCAGATATATATCTTAAAAACCTTTTAAATCCGTTAAAAGAATACATCTACAGGTTCTGGGAAGTCGTAGATGCGAAACAAGTACTACCGCGTGATTATCAACTGTTTTCGCAATTTATGACAGCAATCGCAGATATTTTCGTTGGTGTAGAGGCTTTCTTGTCAGGAGTCCTTGACAGGACGAAGCTCCTCGATTTGATGCAAAGAAATGAGAAAGCTCTTTTGACATCCGATGCTACAACACTTTTCCTCGCTTCATAACTGGGAAACGAACGAATCAAAGGAGATAGCAAGATGGAAATGAATGATTTAAGTAAAAAAATAGATGAGAATAAAAGAGATCACACAAAGCGTTTTCTCTTCTACAAAGAAGATGTTTTTCCTGTTCCCTTCTGACTAGGTGGTGAAAAAAGTTTCGACAATGTCTTTGTACAACCCATTAAACATCGTTGGCATTGAAAACGGTGAGAAAACTATTTTGGAAGAGTGTCCGAAAATGAAAACGGAATATAATCGCATGAAAATAATTGTCGCAGGTGACGGGGGAGTAGGTAAAACAAGTTTACTAAACAGATACATCTCAAATGACTTTATTGAAAGCATGAGTTTAACAGTTGGTTCAGACTTTTTCAGTCAAGCCTGTGATTTCAAGGAGCATAAAATAAAAATTCAAATATGGGATTTTGGAGGCGAGCCACGATTTAGATTCATTTTGCCGGATTATTGTATCGGCGCCAGTGGCGTGTTATTGGCCTTTGACCTATCAGATTTTTCCACGTTACTAAGTGTTAAGGAATGGCTACAACTTATCAGGGGGAATACCGAAAATCCCGTAACAATTCTTGTTGGAACGAAAGCAGACAATACAAATCTTTTGGATGAAGAAATTATTAAAGAGTTTTGTATACAAAACGAAATCGACGAATACATACCAACAAGTTCCAAAACAGGAAAAAACGTGGATTTTGTCTTTAAAGAGTTAATTCGGCGAGTTATCGCCCGAGAAATGAGTTTTGGTGGGGTTAAAAATGTCGAACAATCTAGCAGAGTATGAAAATCATAATCAAGATCCGAATCTAGAAATTCTGTTCTTCACTTCGCCTACTAGTCATCAACCTAAACTAGAGAGGCGACTTCTAAAGGCAATTGAGCAAAGAGAATTGCCTATAAAAGTAACAAAAATAGATGTTTTAAGAGCTCCTGAGGCAGCGGAAGAACATAATATAGTAGCATGTCCTACACTAATTTTCCGAAATTTTATGAAAATCTATGGAAATTGTGAAGAAGAGCTAGACGAGTTGGTAAAGCTTTACTCATCTTCAGAATTTAAACATCAATCATCTATGACTTCTATTGGTGGTGTAAGTCATGTCTAACATTCATGAAGAAAAAATCAAAAGCCATAATCATGATTCAAGTAATAACTACGATTCATTTCTGGAGATTTTCTTTTTTACCTCCCCCTTATGCGGCCCTTGTCCTAAAATGGAACAATGTCTTTTGGAAGTTATAGATAGGAAAATGTTGCCAATAAAAATGATTAAAATAGACGTTTTAAAAACGCCTGAGGTAGCTGAGAAACATGATATCGTGGCCTGCCCAACAGTTATTTTTCCCGACTTTTTGAGAGTGTGTGGGAGCTACGACTCCGAGATCCTTGAGGAGCTAGTAACTACTTATTTTGCATCAGCTTTTGAATTTCCAACAGTCGAAGAATTTACAATGGCAAACAAGTAATCGTACAAAAGGGACTTATTCAGGGCGGCGATCTGGGATATATTTAGATTGCTTGCCAGACGCAAAAAACTCTTTTGTCAAATATAAACCGCAATAACAATGCCCATATTCTTCAAGATCAGGTTTAGCATACTCACAAGGGCAGATAATATCCTTATCTTCTTCTCTAACTCCATCGGCAAGTCGACAAGGACAGGCAAAATATCCATATCGATTCCAATTAGTAGTTAGACCTTCAAAGAGCAACTCGTTAAGTTCTTTATCGTGATTTAACTCCCATCCTTGATGTTTAGCAGTCATTTTAGCAAATAGTTTTGCATCTTCAATATTTTTTTCCTTTTGGGATACAGTCAAAACACTCACCATTCAAAATATGTACTTGTGTTAAATAAAAATCTATTTTAGTTGCTTATTACTTGCCAAAAATTGAATAGTATTCAGTTTCGTCAAAACCAACTAAGCACTTT
>NZ_JAHPYX010000191.1:0-3360 GCF_019058535.1 Candidatus Borrarchaeum sp. | reverse complement strand
GAATAAGATGGAGGGCGATCTCTCCATTTTCATATAGGTTTTGTTGTTGCCCCATAACAAGAATCGTAATGATTCTTAATACTAGCGCGAATGTGAAAAGGAATGCTAGAATCTGCTTCTTATTGACACTTTGTACAAACTTAATAACTTTCATAGACCCCACTACTGACATTGAGTTTTATACCTTTACTAATATGAAATTACGACATCCTAATGTTCTGAATGCTCATCCAAAGAACTAAGGGGAAGTCTTATTATTCAAATGCGTAAAAAGTTTTTCGTATTTCAAACAGCACACTTCTATGGTAAAGTTATTTCTTGCAAATTCGGCTGCATTTTTACTTAACTTATTCACTAAATCTGGTCTATGATATAACTCTAAAATAGTCTGTGCAAACTTTTCTGGATTTTTAGGTACCACACAAAACCCACACTGAGCTTTTTGGATTATTTTTGGTACATCCCCATTTAGAGGGACATTAGCAACAACAACTCTTCCCGCAGCCATTATATCGTTTAATTTCCTTGGAACCGCTGGATAAGTTACCTTATTTTTATCTAACGTAACTAAGCAAATATCTGCTGCTGCTAACAACCTTGAATATGCTCGCCTAGGCTGAAATGGCAACATGATCACATTATACAATTTCAAAGAGTTTACTTTTCTCTCAATTGTTTTTTTCTGTGGACCATCTCCAACTAACACAAAGACTATATTTTTCTCGTCATTAAGTATTGCTGCAACTTTTACGATAGTTTCAAGATCCTGTGAGTAAGACATTATCCCAGCGTAAGCTATAACAAATTTATCCTCGATATTTAATTCCTTTCGAAATTCATTATGTTTTTCTGAGACTCGAATAGTTCTATCATGCCAATTTGGAATTATTGCAATTTTGCTTTCATGAGTTTTTGTTGCAATATACCTTTTGTTACTTTCTGAATATACTATCACCTTATCTGACAGAACGTAAATCAGCTTCTCAAGTATTTTGAATATTTTGATTAATATTGGATTTTTTAAAAATCCTAAGTCAATTACAGCCTGCGGGTAGAGATCCTGGATAGTGATAATTAAAGGTATTCGTCTTATTTTACTTAAAAGCCAGCCCGCAAATACGATTGGCAAAGGAGGAGTATACACTATAATTATATCAGGTTTAGAAAATAACCCGCCGAAAAAAATTAGAAATGGAACTAAGAAATGTTCTATTCCTCGCAAAGTCGGGGAATATTTGGGGGCTGGACTTCGCAATCTTATTACATTAATACCATCTAGCTTTTCTTTTAGAAAAACTCCTCGTCTGTATTTTAAAGGCAGATGTGGATCTTCCTTAGCAAGGTTATATTCTCTAGGAAAGGTTGTCACTACTGTTACTTCATGCCCTCTGTCCGTCAATCCTCTGGCAAATTCGTAAAATAAATGAGAAGCGCTTCCTATCTCTGGAGGAAAATACATCACTAGTAACATTATCTTCAAAGAATCCACCTATAAATTACCAAGAGTGCATATATTTAACTTAATTTAGAATTGCTTTGTCGAATTCCAAGACCTGTCATGTAAAAAATGTTAGATGCCAACTAAACAACTCTTTAATACTTAAGTTTTTTAACTTGCATGTAAGGAGTGACTTATTTTAATGATTGTAGGCGTGTGCAAAACGACTGCACTTAGTAATGTAGAATCTGGAATGTTATCTGGAATCTGCCACAAAGGTGATGATAAATGCAGGTCAAGAAAAAACTAAGAGCATTGCGATCAGTGGGATTTAGAGAAGCAGCTAAGCTAATCCTCAGCGAGTTCCTTTTCGGGAAAGGATTTACATTTTTTGAAAGATTTGGTATCCATGTATTGCCAGTTCATTACTCAAGTCCTGTTCCTGACACACGCGAACTTCGCAAAAATCTAAATGAATGGTATAGGGAATGGAGTTTTACTGGTGTTGATTTTAATATAGACGAACAGATAAAACTTCTTGATAGTCTACGTGGATACGGGCTTGAATGTAATGATTTACCTCATTATGAGAAAGTGGCCGCGCAAGGTTTTGGAGCAGGCTATGGCGAAGTAGAGTCACATATTTTACATGCTATGATTCGTTACTTCAATTCCCGTATTATTATAGAGGTGGGCTCTGGAATTTCAACATTCTTCGCAGTAAATGCGTTATCTCTAAATAAACGAGAGAAAGAGTTAGATTCAAGGATGATTTGTATAGAGCCATATCCGCAGCTGTCACTTAAAAAAATTGAGGGCGATTGTAAAATTGAAATAGTACCCAAGTTAGTGCAGCACTTTGATGTGGATTTCTTTAAAATTTTAGGAAAGGGAGACATCTTGTTCATCGATTCTAGTCATATTGTCAAAATAAACAGTGATGTAAACTATTTGTTTTTAGAAGTGCTTCCTAACCTGAATAAAGGTGTGGTCATTCATATACACGATATTCCCTTTCCGTATCCAACACCCAATCCAGATTACTTCATATTTAGGAGGCACCAGTTTTGGACAGAAGCAGCATTGGCTCAAGCATTTCTTGTACATAATTTTGCATTCAGGATATTATTATGTTCCAGTTATTTACACTATAAAGCACCAGAGGCATTAAGTTCAGTATTCAGCATTTATGACTCAAAGAAACATTTTCCGGCATCTCTCTGGTTACAGAAGGTTCTCTAAAGTAGCATTATTAAGCGAAGTTGACAAGTAAGTTAAGATTAAAAACTCTCTGGAATGATAGGAAACACGATTAGAAATTCCCTGCCACGTCTATACCCAATCCTTTTCCTTTTGAAGAATATATCCAAGAATTCTCTTTTATTCAAAACTCTGCAGTCTTCTTTATATTCTCCCAATTTTCAATAAACCACTCGTGGACTTTTTTCAAACCATCTTTGAATTCTATCTCCGGTTTGTAATTTAAAAGCCTCTTTGCTTTTTCAATAGAGGATAGGAGTCTGTGCTTGACATCCCAATTTCTTCTTTCTATGTATTTAATCCCTGCATCATTACTCGTAAGTCTATTCACTAGGTTGGCAAGATCTATAACTCGGTGTTCTTTTCCAGAACCAAGGTTAAGAGCTTCTCCGATCGCCTCATCTTTTATACCCATCTCTAATAGACCATTTACTATGTCTTCTACGTAGGTCCAATCTCTTGTTTCAGCTCCATCGCCTGTTATCGGTAATTCAAGTCCGTTCATAGCCCAATAAAAGAAGTTTGGAATGACATTTCTGTACTTTCCCGGCACTTCTCCTGGGCCATAGACATTGAAGAACCTCGCATTAACGATGGGTAGATCGTATAGATTGTAGAAATAGTTTGTATACAATTCCCCGAGCAATTTGGTTACCTGATAG
>NZ_JAHPYX010000190.1:0-27984 GCF_019058535.1 Candidatus Borrarchaeum sp. | reverse complement strand
CAGGAAGGGCAGCAGATCCATGAAGCACCAGCCGTCATGTGGGTGCCGCTGGCAATCTTGGCGGGTTTAACACTGATCGTCAGTGTCGCTGGGCTGTTTAACTTCGAAGGCTGGTTGCATGTCTGGTTCTCACCCATTTTAGAACCCGAACATATGGTAACGCCGGTGGTACTCCCGATTCGCATCGTAGAAATCGATGTAGTGGTGTCCTCCATCTCACTGATAATGATCTTTCTGGGACTGATCCCCAGTTACTACATCTACATTAAACAGAAGTATTCTGCCATAACTATAGCCAGAAATCCAATTATTGCAAGTCTCCATAAGTTCCTAACAAATCGATGGTATATCAACGCCTTCTATTACAAAGTATTCGTTTACGGAACAATAAGGATGTTCAAGGCATTACTAGATAAGTTCGAACTTGGAATCATTGATAAATCTCATTATGTTTTTGCGGAAAAGGCAATAGACGGTGCACGTTTCAGTTCTACAGGACTCGAAACACGAGGCTTCAACTCCTTGAGTTACTTTATTGCAAAGCTCGGAATAGCACTCTCAAAAGCTAACGAATTTATTGATCAACGAATAGTTGATGGATTCGTCAACGGAGTTGCTGGAACTGGCAAAAAACTTTCTAAAGCTTTTGGACAGCTCCAGACAGGAATAATTGAACAGTATGTAACACTTCTGACCACAGGAGTTGTTGTGATTGTTATTATTGTATTATTTGTCCTAGGAGGGTTTCCATAG
Source organism: Candidatus Borrarchaeum sp. (assembly GCF_019058535.1). NCBI lineage: Archaea > Promethearchaeati > Candidatus Borrarchaeota > Candidatus Borrarchaeia > Candidatus Borrarchaeales > Candidatus Borrarchaeaceae > Candidatus Borrarchaeum > Candidatus Borrarchaeum sp. The sequence continues at coordinate 27,231 of NZ_JAHPYX010000190.1, read as the reverse complement.
ATGCTAGGAATAGGAATAATTTCATGGATGCTCATTATCGCACTTATTGGTGCAATTCTTACTTATGGCTTTGGAAAGAAAGATGAATTAGTTGGGAAGAGTATTGGAATTGGATTTACGATCGTATTGTTTGTTCTCGCGCTCTATTTATGGATATCTGCCAACCCTATTGGAGATGGCTTTCTCTTCTCAGAGAATATCACATGGATACCGTCCGTAGGCATAAATTACAGTGTGGGTGTCGATGGCATTAGTTTGCCATTAGTACTTGCAACAACCCTCCTAACTATGCTTGCCGCACTAGGCTCATGGAGTATGATCTCTTCAAGGATAGCACAATACTACGGACTTCTCCTCATACTTGAAATGGGACTTCTCGGTGTTTTCGTTTCTCTCAATTTAATCGTGTTTTTCTTATTCTGGGAGCTAGTTCTTGTACCTATGTTTCTCCTAATCGGGATATGGGGCGGACCTAACCGCAAATATGCCGCCATGAAGTTTATAATTTTTACTAATGCTGGAAGCTCTTTAATGTTCATTGGATTCATTTTGCTCTTCCTGGCAGCAACGCCGCACACTTTTGATTTTTTAATTCTCATGGACACCAAAATCGCAAAACCACTTCAACTGATAATAATGATTACCACGTTCTTTGGCTTCGCTGTGAAACTTCCTGTCGTACCCCTACACACATGGCTGTTAGATGCTCATGTAGAAGCACCTGCACCAATCAGTGTTTTGTTAGCAGGTGTATTGCTGAAAATGGGGGGATATGGCTTTATTCGAATTAATTTATCACTGTTCCCAGAGATTTCATTTGAATATGCTTACTTCTTCATAGGTTTGGCTCTATTGACGATTTTTTACGGCGCAGGTGTTGCATTAGTTCAACGTGATTTAAAGATGATGATTGCACTTACGTCCATAAATCATATGGGGTTTGTGCTATTAGGTGCATTTACTGGTAATCTTCTGGGATTATCTGGCGCTGTGTTCCAAATGTTTAATCATGCATGTGCTGTAGGTCTTCTCTTTCTCCTTTCCGGGGTAATACAACATAATGCTGGGACCAGAGAGATCGATAAACTCAGCGACATGCTGCATACAATGCCAAGAACAACTGCTTTGTTTGTATTTGGTGCTCTTGCTGCTCTGGGCTTTCCATTTCTCAGCAGCTTTGTAAGTGAATTTATGATTTTCATGGGGGCTATTAACGCATTCTCTTTCACTGCAATAGTAGTGTTGGCGCCTGGAATCGTTACAGCCTATTTTGTCTGGACTATAGACAGAATTGTACTGAGACCAAAAAATCAAGTGCAAATAGCAAATCACGAACCTCACGAAGGGAAATTGATCGAACTCATTTCTGTAGCCCTATTTGTAATCCCGATAGTCATACTAGGATTATTTCCGTCCCTTATGCTTCAAACGATTGTTCCATCTTGCCAAAAACTTCTAGAAAACATTTAGAGAATATATGAGGAATTCAAATGCAACTTGAATTGCTTTCGTTCGGATTAGAACCATTTCTTCCGATATATACACTAGCGATCTTCTCCATTATGACCCCTGCAATGAACCGCCTTGGAATTAGGGTACTAAAACGAGAAGTTTCTGCAGGCTGGAGTATATTTAATCTCTTATTTGCTTTAGCTATAACGATATTCGAGATGCCCAAGTACATTGACACACCTACTCTCATTGGAGATGTCTTAAAGATCGATCTATTTTCTCTTTTCTTTATCTTTGTCTTCTTAATGGTAGCTATTTTCATATCGATCGCATCTATCAGATATATGGCTGACGATCCAAATCAAGAAATATACTACACTTTGTTGCCTTTGTCTACACTCGGTATGATTCTTGTAGCTTTTTCAGTAGATCTTGTGGTGCTTTATCTTGCATGGGAATTAATGTCAATACCCACCTACGTGCTCGTATGCATTCGAAAAAATGATCCCCTCGCTAATGAGGCTGCAGTGAAGTATTTTATATTTGGAGCTATATCTTCTGCCATCCTTTTGTTTGGAATCTCATTAATCTACGGCATTACAGGCACGACTCGAATTAGTCTAATTGCAGATTATCTTTCCACTATGGACTCTTCGATAAACCCATTTGCCTTACTTTCACTGATTTCGTTTGTTGCAGGGTTTGGCATAAAAATAGCTGCTGTTCCCTTCCACATGTGGGCTCCAGATACATATGAAGGAGCGCCTACCCCTGTTAGCGGATTTTTAGCAGGTGGTAGCAAAAAAGCAGGTTTCGCAGCCATAATTAGGGTTATCATCATCGGAATGACAGTTTTAAGAGTAGACTGGGGGTTTGCGTTCGCAATATTGGCATTAGTCACTATGACCTATGGAAACATTTCTGCTCTCATGCAAAAAACATTTACTCGATTGCTCGCATATTCCAGCATCGCTCATGCAGGATATATACTCATTGGTCTTGCAGCTTCAACTTATCTAGGGATTGCAGGAGTGCTATATCATATTTTGAATCATACAATAATGACTAGTGCGGCTTTCGTTGCAGCGACAGCCGTCCTTTTGAAAATGAAGTCAGCAGATTTAGAATCATATAACGGCTTGTCAAAGCATATGCCGATCACTGCATTCACTTTAACTATCATCTTAGTAGCATTAACTGGAATACCGCCAACAAACGGATTTTTCAGCAAATTAATTCTGTTTACTGCAGCTATAGACGCAGGTTTACTTTGGTTGGGTATTGCTGGTGTCTTAAATACAGCATTTTCCCTCGCATACTATGCGTGGATCATTAAACGAATGTATATTGATGAACCAAAAGATTTTAACGTGATAAAAGAGCCTATATCTTGTACTTTTGTTTTGGTAATAGCGTCTATTTTGATAATAGTTACAGGGATTTTCTCAGCGCCCATCCTTGAGTTTATTATAACTAGTATTCAGACGTTATGAAAATTTTGTGAAAAATTTTGTGAAAAACGCATTTTTTTTGCTAAAAAACAAAATGCACAAAACGTATTCTTAAATATGACAATGTCATTTATTTGCTAAAACTATCATCATCTATTGTGATAGTTTAAAAAATCATAGGGAAGGTGAAAAAATATAACAACATTGCTAGAAGAAATCGATAAGAAAAGAAGAAGAGAGCAAAGAGTGCATGATTTGAAAACAAGAATAGATGAAATTTCACAAAAAATGATAAATCGTGCTAAAAGTCTAAACAGGAATGTGATTACAACAAGGACGGATTCTGAAATCCTTCAACTCTGGAATCAACTCTGCCAGTATCACATGGAAGCCATCGCTATTTGTAAGAGCTTGGACGATGAACGTCCACTTGTTTGTTCCGCGGTTCTAAAACCACTTGGATGTGTTGAAATCATGCATTTATCAGATGAAGAAACTTGTTGCACTCGATATTTAGAGCGAGTCGGTGCATGAGTACAAAAAGCTCCTGAATTTAAGAGGACTGCCTTAAGCCATAGATCAATCTTTTCTATTTCTTGTCGGGTTTTTTAAGACTTTCTCCTTAATTGGAAAGATCGTCTTACAATACCATTTTGTTGCAGGGCATCCTAGACACGCATCCTTATAATCAGCGCATTCATCACAGTTCCTACCACAAGGAGCAACTACAACATTAGAATTACCGTCAAATACTTCTTTAATTGCGATTGGCTCTGGTGCAACTTGTTGACAGTTGACGCAGAGTTCAACACTTTTAATTCTTGGGTCGCTTCTTAATTCATCAATAAATGAAGAAAAGATCATTGGGTCTTCGAAAACCCCTTTAAATAACAGATTAAATTTTCCAGATAACCGATACATTTCTATTACGCGAGGACAATTCTTATAGTCATTTATAACTTTAATAATATCGTCGATATTCACAACCACACCTATAAGGTTAAAGTGATAAATTAAATCTTTCTCAAATCTTGTGTTAAATGACAAATACTTTTTCAGACGTTTAAACCGCCGAAATACGGTGCTAGAGTTTATATTCTTATATTCATTGTTGTTATGAGCAATTTTTTCTGCAATTTTTCGAAAAGAAATCCTAGAATCTTTTGTGAGATAGAATAAGATTTTGATATCTAAATCATCAAATTTCAATTTGCTCCCTACAACGCAGTGCAATTTTCTTGCAAAGAGTTATAATCTTTGCACTATTTTAACCTTTTCAAAGCGACAATTAAGCACAAAAGAATAAGAAGCACATTGCTTAAGTCATATTCCAGTGTCATTACTAAAAAGTAAAGGTGAGTAAAAATTGGCGGAAAAATGGGCTAAGCGATTTGTATGGTTCGCATTAATTCATGCCGTAATCGCAGCAATCATAACAGTGTTTTTTATATTTCCTCCAGGTGGCGAAGGGTTAGATTTATCGCGGATGGTCGCAGGTGGCAGTGCTGGCACATGGGTGTTTGTAGGCTATTCGATGTATCTACTCGCTGGATTCATTGGATTGAGCGCTTGGGCTTTTGTCTATTATGTTAGCGGAGAGCCTAACGATTGGCTTTCTTTGGCACATTTGATTTTACACAATTTAGGTGTCATTGCACCCTTGCTGATTTTCACAGCAGGAATTCAAGGTGGAACTCTTATATTACAAGGAAACCCTGCTGCGGTTCATCCAACAATAGTGTGGTCGTCAGTGCCAAGCGGCATTCTCATTGGGTTGCTCGCACTAGGCACTATCATCGGAGTGATTAATATTCTGATCACTTTATTAAGAAAGTGAAAAAAGGCTTAGTATGATGGCAGAGAACTCTCATGCCGTTTACAATGCCTTATATCATTCCCCACCTTATTTTTTAAGACCATGAATTTTTTAATATAGTTTTCTTGGTTTAACCCCATCTGTAGAGATTAAAGGTGTTGCCATTTGATTCCAAAAAAACAACTAGAAGTTGATTTAGCACAAATTTTTGGAGAAGACAGAGTTTCAGTTGATCCATACGAACTGGCCCACTATATTCGCGATATAGCCGAATTACCTGGAATGACACATTTATTATTTAAAATGAAACCTTCAGCAGTAGTATTACCGAATTCTGCTGAAGAAATTAGTTTGCTAATTAAATATTGCGCAGATCATAAAATTCCAATTATTCCGCGTGGAGCTGCAACCTCAGGATATGGTGGTGCAATTCCAGTAACAGAAGGAATAATTATCGATACAAGAGGATTGAATAGAATTCTTGAGTTTGATGAAAAAAATTTAACGATTCTAGTTGAATCAGGGGTAATTTGGGAGGATCTGCTTGAATATTTAGAGAAAAGAAAATTTACACTCCGTAGTTACCCCACTTCAGCCAGATCTTCTACCCTTGGGGGATGGGTTGCAGAGGGAGGTTCAGGTATCGGTAGTTTAAAATATGGCGATGTTAAAGCTCAGGTAAAGTCATTGGAAATAGTATTGCCTAGTGGAGAGGTAATAAATACTGCTAATGGAATTCATTCACTAGATATCTTAGATGATGTAACGCAGTACTTCATTGAGAGCGAAGGCATTCTAGGGATAATTACGAAGATTGAATTACGTATCAAAGCGAAAACATCTCTAAAAAAATTTGTTACTGCTTTTGAATCATTAGAAGCGTTATTTTCTTGTTTGGTAGAGCTAGTTGATTTGACAACCCCTTATCACCTTCATTTCATGGATAAAGAGTATGTGAACTTCAAAACATCCGTGAAAGAAGAAAACATACCTAGCGACCATTATATCAGCATGATAGTCTATGAAGAGGATTCCGATCTCGGCCATAATGTTATGAGCTTCAAAGAAATAGTAGCGCGAAATAAGGGCAAAATATTAGATAAAGAAATAGCTGAGACTGAATGGAGAGAACGCTTTTATCCTATGCGTTTGAAACGAGTGGGACCAAGTCTCGTGCCTAGTGAGGTGTATGTACCGTTATCAAATCTTAAAGATTTTATTCTAAGACTGAGGAAAATATCAAAAAACGAGCGATTGGGAATTGAAGGGATTGTTAGTAGCAATAGTCAAGCAGTTGTAATGACCTTTTTTTTGGATGACGAAAGAAAACAGATTTCCTTCCTTATGGGATTCTACAGATCTTTTGAAGTTGTAACAACTGCTACTGAATTTGGAGGCACAATATACGGAATAGGAATTTGGCTTGCCAAATTTGCGGAACAACTTTTCGGCAAGAAACAGTTTGCAGAAATAAAAACCCTAAAGAGAAATCTTGATCCAGATAACATAATGAATCCAAAAAAGATAATTAACGTATCAACTCGCTTTGGAATGCCTCTCTCGCCCTTACTTTCGATGTCAGTACCATTCCTACGCATAGGACGGAAATTCTTTCCACCAACCAGACATCCAATCTTCGGCATTCTTTTCCTTCTTGTTATAATTTTCGTCATTACATTTGGAATTTTCTGGGTTCTTTCTATTTTCTGTGATATTGAACTAATTGATTTAACAGCAATTCTATTCTGAGGTGAAGAAAGCAATGAAGTTACCTGAAATTAGACGCTTTAATATGGATGATGAATTATTTATTTGTTCACAATGCGGATACTGTTCTGCTGTCTGCCCAGCCTTTAAAGAATTAACAGCAAGATGGGAATCCGCTGGTCCAAGAGGTAAACTTCTTTTTACGAAAAATTTGTTCTTAGGAAAGGATAACATCAACAAAACCTTTGCAGAAAATGTCTTTAAGTGTAGTCTATGCGGCTACTGTAAAGAAGTTTGTCAGGTTTCTATTGATTTGGTCACGTTTTGGCAATCCGTAAGAGCAGAGGTTTTCAGAAACAATCTCTGGCCAACTCCTCTACATGATCTTAAGGCATCTATGCAAGAGGAACATAATGTATATAACATGCCAAACGAAGATCGGACTATTTGGAGTTTTGAGGTTGAAGATCTAGTAGAAGAGCATCTTAACAGTGATGCAGAGATAGGGTTCTTTGTAGGATGTGTAAGCAGTTTCACAGGGAGGTTAGCGTCAATCCCTGAAGCTTTTATCAAAATTTTAGATAATTTATCGATTGATTTCACACTATTAGGGGAAGAAGAATGGTGCTGTGGTAGCCCATACTTCCTATCAGGAGCATTTCCACTTGCAAAAGAGTTAGCAGAGCATAATATAAAAAAATTTGAACAATTAGGCGTTAAAACACTTATTACTACATGTGCTGGCTGTTACAGAGGCTGGAAAGAAGAGTATTCCCATTTAGGACTAGAATTACCTTTTGAAGTGAAGCATGCAGTAGAATACCTTGCAGAATTAATTGATACAAAAAAATTGAAATTTAAGAGAGTTCAAGATATTAAAGCGACTTATCACGATCCATGTGAGATAGGAAGATTAAGTGGTGTCTATGAAGCACCTCGAAAGATATTGCGAAGCATTCTGCATCTCGATTTTATTGAACTTCCAAAAGTAAAGCAAGATTGCAAGTGCTGTGGTGGTGGCGGTGTCTTAAAAATAACAAACCCTGAACTCGCTTTAAAAATGGGTTTGAAGAAGATTGAAGAAGTTGAGAGCCTTGGAGTAGATAGTGTCGTTTCTGCATGCCCAGCATGTTATTTGAATATGGAAGAAGCCATAAGAGAAAAAAATTCCAAAGTAAAAATGCTTGACATCACTCAAATTGTTGCGCAAGCACTTGACCTGTAGAAAAGTACGTTAAAAGATATGAAGGAGGGCTTTGTTGAAAACTCATCGAATAAAAGCAGGGATAATTGGTGCGGGGATTTCTGGATTATTATGTGCCTGTGAATTGGAACGCTTAAGGCCTCGTAGTGTAATATTAGAAAAAGAGCCGGAAGTGGGTGGACATGTCCGCTCTTTTATAGAAAAGGGATATACATATGATGTAGGGTTACACCTTTTCTTAGGAGGTTACTCATACATTATACCGTTCCTGAAAAAGGCCGCCGTTCGTATGAGATATATTGGAGAAGGCGCTGTATTTTATCACAACAAAAAATTCTTTAGATTAGAGCGAAAAATTTCTAGTATTTTAAAATTTGGTTTACTCGATTTTGCCGATCGAGTAAAAATTCTAACAAATTCAAACAGGATTTTAAAAAGCGATATAGACTATTTTATGAAGTACGATGAGGATAATTTTGCCTCATGGTGTGAAACAAATCTTAGCAAGAAAGCATTGGAACTTTTTTACGCCCCACTCATCAAATCAATAACATTTCTACCACCTGAACAAGTATCTAGTGGGCTTTGGCTACATGCTGAAAAACTGAGGGTCAAAGAAAGAGAAAGTTTGGCTGTATATTATCCAGAAAAAGGTGTTGAGACTGCTGGCCTAAGCGTAATATCCAAAGCTTTGAAATGGTATTGCGAACGGATGGGGAGCGAAGTTTGGACAAATAGTACAGTCAAACGAGTAGTCATAGAGGATGAACGAGTAAAAGGAATTGAATATATCCGTGAAGGCGTTGAAGAATTTCTTGAAATGCCCTTTGTCGTTTTTACAGGACCTATTATCAATCTATTTAATTTAGTCTCTGAAAAACACTTCCCAAGCGACTTCCGTGAACGAATTAAAGAAGTTAAGTATACATCCGCCTTAGCAATACAAATCGGACTAGACAAGTCACTAACAGATCACAGATCCGTGATCCTAACACCAAACAAGTTAATCACTGCAGTTGCGCAGATTCTGCCTCCATATGGAATTATTGCCCCTCCAGGGAAGAGCCTTCTTGCTGGAACCTGCATTGAACCATCTTTACAGAACAAGACTGATGAGGAAATAGTAGACATTCTCATTGAGGATCTAAAAGATCTTTTTCCTGAAATTGAAAAGCATCTTCTCTGGACGAAAGTTTTGAAGATCAAGAATGCTATAGAGGCACAATACCCTGGGATTATGTCATTAAAACTAGATACAAATAGAACTCCGATTGAAGGGCTTTATATTGCTGGAAATTATGCAAATAACGATAATTGGCATTCATCTATAGAAGGTGCTGCAAGATCTGGACGTAATTGTGCAAAATTAATCGAACACGATGCTAAAGTGCTGTTAGTTCGCTAGTTTGTGAAATATATATACAACTTACAATCAATTATGCCTATACCATTTACTAGCTTTTAACTTAAGTTTGGCAAATTCATTACAAATTTAATGATAAACTGAGTTCTAACTAAAAAATGGGTAATGAGAATGACTGAAGTATCTCATATAAAATATAGCTCAATAAAACTTTGGTTTAACGCTACAAGACCAAAATTCCTTACCGCAGTAATTATTCCGATAATCCTAGGATCTGTTATTGCATTTGTTTACGAAAATGCGTTCTATCCACTTTATTTTGTCTTGGCGTTAATTGGAGGAATCGCACTCCACGCAGGTACAAATATAGCCAACGATTATTTTGACTTTAAAAGCGGTACGGATATAATTAACAAAGAAGTTACTCCATTCAGCGGAGGAAGCGACTTTTTACGTGAGGGAATTCTAAAGCCTCGTGATGTCCTTGTTGCATCACTCATTTTGCTAGGCATAGGTATCGCTATTGGTCTGTATTTCACGTTTGTAATTGGTTGGTTTCTGCTTGTACTTGGACTTATTGGCGCATTATGTGGCTTTTTTTATGTAGCACTTGCTTCTAAAGGACTTGGAGAAGTTGCTATAGGTATCAACTTCGGTCCTCTTTGTGTCCTTGGCGCATATTACGTACAAACGGTGAAAATAACGCTTGTTCCTTTGATCGCATCAATTCCGGTCGCATTTTTAATCACAGCGGTAATTTGGATCAATCAATTTCCCGATTATGTTGCCGACAAAGAGGTTGGTAAAGACCATTTAGTTGTCAGACTCGGCCGTTCCTTATCAGCGGTACGCGTGTATCACGGTTTGATTCTGGGCACATATGCAGCTATAGCTTTGGGTATTGTTTTCTCGTTCTTACCGCTGTTTTGTCTTATTAGTTTCATTACTTTACCGCTGTTTGCAATCCCTGGAATGAAGATAGCCCATAAAAACTATCTGAATACACCTAAGCTAATACCAGCGCAAGCTATGACGGTTATGACGCACTTATTTACCGGAATCTTGCTCATTGTAGGATTCCTAATCCGTTACATTGTTCTAATTGTGTTGTGATAGAATGGTTGCTGATGTGATCGTGATAGGAGGAGGTCCAGCAGGTGCAACCATTTCTAGAATATTAGCTGAAAAGGATGTGGAGGTACAACTTTTTGAGAAAAAGAAAACTATTGGACTTCCAGTTAGATGTGGAGAATTGTTACCACATCCCTCCGAAATGCGTCGTTTGTTTCCTAAAGCCAAAGATGCGGAAAAATTAATAGAGCCGCCCCAGAATACGCTCGCAAATATTACGGAATATACAGAACTTATCGATTCAATGGGCAACAAGATAAAATCCAGATTTAAAAGCAACATTGTCTTTCGAGATAAATATGACCAAGCCCTAGTTGAAAGAGCGATGGATGCGGGCGCAATTATAAAATGTGATTCGCCTGTTATAAGTGTCTCTGGAAATGGAAGCGTCCATGTGAAACATATGGGCACTATTAAGCAAGTTAAAGCCCGAGTGATTGTTGGGGCTGACGGTCCAAGATCAATACTCACTGAGGGGGTTCGTAGGAAAAATTATGAATTTGCTATATGCTTTACTACAATTATGGACAATGTAAATGTTGATGCAGACACCGTTCAAATGTACTTTGGTAAAGAATACGCGCCAGGCGCATATGCCTGGATTATACCTAAAGGAGACCACATAGCAAATGTAGGTTTAGGCATACGAAAGCGTTTTACTAACAATTTAAAAATAAAAAAATACTTTCGGAAGTTTGTTAAAGAGCATCCTACAGCTTCAAATCTATTAGATAGAGGGCGGATCATAAGTTCTTCCTCAAAGCTGGTACCAATTGAAGGACCATTTTCGGATACTGCAACTAGACGAGGGAATATGATATGTATCGGTGATGCGGGAGGTTTCGTAATGCCACATGTCGGAGCAGGAATCCCTAGTGCATTACTTACTGGAAGAATAGGCGCTGAAGCAATATTAAAACATTTACGAGGTGAAAGTGAACTGTCTAACTTTGAAAGATTGTGGAGAAAGGAAATTGGGAATAGGATGAAGAATAGTCTCAGAATCAGAAAATTCACAGATTCATTGCTTCTCAATGGATCAATCTCTTCGTTTTTTAATGAACGAGCACAACAATATTTTGATCATCTAATCCGCTGCGAGTTCCCTGTTTCTCTAAGATTATTCAATTTTTACCTAAATTTGAAAAATAAAGTAAAAAGTCTGTCCTAAACTATATAATATTAAAATAAGGGCTAACATAGAGGTTTCGATAGCATTGCAAGGAATAATCGAAGGAAAAAACGATAGCGAGATATTAGATACAGTATCGAGTGATACCATGGAGGAATGGAGAAACCTCATTGGCGAGGTTATGTTAGATTTATTACAAAAAGAAACGAATCCAGATTTTTATGATGCTGTTAAATATCAGGTTCAGACAGGAGGGAAACGCCTACGCCCATTATTAACTATGACTTTTAGTGATGCCGCAGGTGGCAAACTTGAGTCTACAATTTATGCTGCGGCTGGAATAGAATTAATTCATACTCATTCACTAATAATTGATGATATTATTGATCGATCTATTCTTAGACGAAACCAGCCCACTTCATGGGTCAAATTTGGTATGCCTATCGCCGTATTAATTGCCATGAAATATCGAGAAGCGATAGTTTTAGCCGCTCAAAAAACCGAATATCCAACTAAAATTCAGAAGGTTTTCTCTCGTGCTATGCAGAGAATGCTTATTGGTGAACGACTAGATATCCTTCTTGAACAGACTGGACGAAATAATGAATATCTAATAAAAAATCGCCTTCAGGATGCAACCATAGATGACTATTTTACTTTATGTAAAAACAAAACGGGCGCATTGGTTAGTGCAGCATGTGAAGCAGGAGTAGTTTGCGTAAATGGAAATAATGAATATGTTGCGGCAGCAAAGCAATTTGGAATGAACGCGGGAATTGCTCTTCAGATTTCTGACGACTATCTTGATATATTTGGAAATAGTCAACAATTTGGAAAAGAACATAGAAAAGATATTATCGAACACAAGTTGGGCAATTTTGTAATTTTATATGCTTTAAACCAACTATCTGAGCCATACAAACGCAGATTATTAGAAATACTCCAAACAGATAAAATTAGCGAAGAAGAGATAACAGAAGCAGGTCATATCATTCAAATGACTGATGCACCTAAAGTGGCAAAATATAAAGTTACTAAATTTGTAAATTTGGCTAAAGATAGCCTGAAATTTTTTCCTGATTCACATGCGAAAAAAACACTTTTCACTTTAGCTGATACTCTTTTGGATCGAAAACACTAGTATAATACATAAACTGTACAAATGATATTTTCTAAGAAAATGCCGTGCAAGTGGCATATTTTTGTGCTTATATGGCTAGAAACGTTCGCGTAGCATCTCAAGAAAAGTGGTCTCATATTCTTTTCTGAGAAGAATAGCTTGTACTGCAGCTAGGATTATATTAGTTAACATTTCTGGGCCTAAGGGTAGGATTGGTATAAGAAATATGACCCAAAGTATGCCGAATATTAGACCTATCCTTACTAATACCAATTTGTTAAGAACTAAAACTCCTAAAATTATTTCAAAAATAACAGTAATTATAATGACGAGGATTCCATTTGGGATTATAAAGTTTACTAGAATATCTTTGTAAAAGGAGAGGTGTGCATTCTCAATGAAAAAATCCCAGAGTATTTGATGGGTGCGAAGAGTTACAATAAGATTGAAGATTGCTGCAACAAGATAACCTAACCCAAAACCGATTCTTCCTATATTTGACCAATTCATTTTTCCTCATACCAAATTTATTTTCCTATATGTTGAATTTCTGAATGTTAAGCAAGTTTTTGCACTAGTATCAATGGACTTGTACTTAAATCTTAGTACATATTTTTTGCCATATTTCCCGCCGATAAACTTAAACTTATGTCTAACAACTCTGAAAATTGAATTATTGAATTCTTTATCCAGACGTTGACTTATAAAAACCGAAAAAGGAATGAAAAAAATGTATAAGAAAGTCAAACAAGTTGATGTTAAGCAAGATCAAACTTTGAAGGAATTAATGGATAATCTAGATGAAACTGCATTTAATGCTAGGAGATTAGCGAGAGCCTGTAAAATATATGAAAAAATGGTTAAAACAGAGGGATGTGTCAAGTTTTTTTCGCTTGCAGGGGCAATGGTTCCCGCAGGAATGCAAAAAATCATTCATGATATGCTTAATTTGGGATTTATTGACATTCTTATTACAACCGGTGCCAATTTAACTCATGATATAGCAGAAACATTGGGATTTCCTCATCTTCAAGGAGATACTAAACAACGAGATGAAGACCTTTTTAATAAGAAAATAAGCAGAATCTACGATGTTTATATGCCCACTAAGGTTTATGAATCAATGGAGGAGTTCATAAAAACTCTAAGTTTTGAGCCTATTATTTCCGTTAAAGATTTCCTTTGGTATCTTGGTGATCAATTACCAAATCATCCTCATTCAATCTTAAAAGTCTGTGCAAAGAAAAAGATACCTATTTATTGCCCTGCCTTTACCGATTGTGGACTTGCGATACAAGTTTTATTTGCTTTCCCAGAAACCAATTTCAATCAATTTCAAGACTTAAAAAATATGATTGACACTGCCTGGGATGCAAAGGTTGCAGGTTGCTGTATTATCGGAGGAGGAGTTCCAAAGAATTATTTATTCCAAGCAATGCAGTTTTCTCCAAGTAGTCTAAGTTATGCTATTCAAATAACAATGGATCGACCTGAGCCTGGAGGTTTATCGGGTGCCTCACTAGACGAGGCGATTTCATGGGGAAAGGTCAATAAAACCGCTGAATACACAACTGTAACAGCAGATGCTACGATGGTAATGCCACTGCTGCTATCCTATCTTAAAACAACTTGTAAAAACAAGTAACAAAATAGCTTATTTACGGTTTACTACAAGGCACTTATACTTCAGATCGCAGCGATAAAAATCAGGTTTTTAAATTTAGTGATTTGTAATCATTATCTTTTTGTCAATATCACAGAGAATGTTTTTCGATGAATGAAGTCAATATATCTCAACTGTGATTATCTCCACCACTCTAAGGGACGATATCTTTTTGAATGCATTGTATTGCTCTTTTGAAATAGAAAGAAATATATACACGGAATGTATGTATATTTTCACTTCAAGTTATTCCTATTATTTCCACCAAAAAATGACATCAAAAAGACGACTCAAATATCGTGGATCACGAAGAATTTGGAGTGGGGAATGTTGGAATTCTGTCCAAAGTGCGAAGGCCTCCTAATGCCAAAGAAACAAAAAAGTAAAACAGTTTTCTATTGTCCTCATTGCGGATTTGAGCAGAAACCAAAGAAAAAAACAGCCAATGATTATAAGGTAGTTTGGAAAATAGAACATACTCCAAAAGATGAAATAATCGTTGTAGAATGGCCAAAAAAACTTGGAAAGAAGGATAAAGAGTTAATGAAAGAAGAAATGGAAGATTATTATCGATCCATGCTAGAGTTTTATCCTGAAGAAGGGGACTAAGCCTTTTTTCATATAACTCTATGACTTGTGTAGCTAGCTAGCTAGTACCTAGAATAATTGCCTTAACAATATCTTCGGGGGAGGTGCCAGGAGACTCAATACTATACTTTGTAAAGAATTGTGAAATAACCTCAAATAACTTGGATTCGTTTACAGGATGCCCAATGATTGCGTTTTCTAGATCTTGAAGACGTTCTGCGGGAAAAAACCAAAAATCACCTGACATGAGAATATCTTTAATTATCTCATCATCGGTCAATTCTCCTGTGATCCGAATCAAGCCTCCTGGTGACTTGTAGACAGTTTCGAAGATATGTACTCCACCGCTAATTTTTACCTTCCTCTTTTCGTACAATTCAGGACGTCTATGACTCGGTGCATACACCCATTCTTCCGTTTTGTATTCTTCGTTTAAATTCTGTAACAGTTCATTTTCACGTTCTGTTAATTCATCAGGTATGAGTTGAATGTCAAGGGTTTTTTCAAAATTCTTTATTAAAAGTTCTTTGACGAGATTCCTATCTGGGAATTCTCCCAACTCTTTCTTACACGTTGTAAGACGTTCTCGTAGACTCTTTGAGATCTTATCGCGAAATTTTTCGCTCGGTACTTTGAAGATCTGGGTCATTAAATCATAATTGAAATCTAGGATGATGTTACCTGTCAGAACTGTTGTTTCTTCAACTTGCCCTGCGCCATTCCCGGAAATTTTCTTATCGTGGACTTCTATATCATTAATGGGTTTGTATTCCGCAGATATCCCTAAATCGCGATAGGTGAGTACTGGAGCTTCAAGTAACGTTTTATACGCTCCGGCAATTGTAAGCGGAATTTTTGGGTTTTTTCGCGAGACCATGACTTGGAAAAAGAATTGCCCATCATCCAATAAAACAGTGCCTCCGCCAATTACACGTCGCACAATAGGAATATTGGTTTTCTTGCAAAAATCGACTCGAACTTCTTTTTCAATCTCTTGATGATAGCCTAAACAAACAAATGGTCTGTCAGGGTAGCAAAAGAGAAGCGTATCATCAACGACGCCTTCACTTCTTGCCAACGCTACAGCATGATATACTGTCTGGGAAGTTAAATATTCAACCTTTCCAAGATCTATTAATCGCCACTTTTCACTCATTTAAACGCAACCATTCATAGCATTGTATTTTACTGATTTTTCTAGAATTTTAAAATAAATAGATGTGGTTTCGTTTTAAGATTTAACACTTATCAAGTTTCTCATATATCTGCCTAATCTGCAGATTAACCCTTAACCATTACATTGTGTTGTGTTAGGAACAAAGTTAAATTGAATAGAAGAGAAAAGAATAGAAAAGAAAAGAATAGAAAGGCTCAAACTTTGGTTTGAGTAGTGCTAAAAAGCTATACAACTTATCTTCTGAGTCGACGCGGATTACGGAATAATGAAATCTCATTTCCTGTAGGGTCAAATTTGTATCCTTTTTTAAGGGCTTTAAGAAGTTTTTGAAGTGTTTCATTTGCTTCTGGTAGCCACTTGGTGACGCAAGTAAATAGAATAAGTATGCGTCGAAATATTCTATTAGCATATAATTCTTTGTCCTTCAGTTTGATGTTCCACTTTCCACCAAAATCAAGCAGTTTTCCGTCAATATCTGCAACTTTTTTTCCTGTGGCGACCTCTTTAACTTTAAAATCAGAACCAAGAGCCATTCTAGCCGCACTGATCTCGAATATTCGTGTTTCGTTTGTTTTTTCGTCTATTAAAGGGAATACGTAGCGTTGTCCTGTCATTGTGTGAGACCGAACAATGCGCGTCAGGAAATCGTAACCAGGAATATTGACAATAAACGCAGGTAATGCATCACGCTCTCCTGCTGATAACACCAGAGACTCTGTTAAAGACTGTTCGATACTACCAGTCCATCTTCCACCGCCGCCTTCTGTAAGAGCTGAAAAGGTCTTGACAACTATTCGACGGTTCTTATCCGCATCTTTGCCATATTTTTTTCCGAGAGGACTATTTCCATCAGTATTAAAGAAGCCTAAGTTTATCCCTACGATTTCTTTTCTATTCTTATCTTTAAAAGTAATGTCTCCTGTTTCCTCCATTTCTTTTGTAAACTGGCGACTTTTTGCCGCTCGTTCTATTTCTCTTTTTAAGCCTATTTCAGCACCATGCAGCGAAGTCCGCCAAAGGTTTATAACAATCTCCTCGGCTTCGAACTTTTCTTCTTCTGGTTCATCCTCCTCTTCCTTAATATCATCTACACTAAATTCATCACTCAAATTTGGTCCTCCTCAATTTGATTTGTACATAATAGTGTTTCTTTTTTTCATAAAGATTACCATGTTCAATAACTCTTTCGAAAATCACTTCAACAATAATATGCTGACAAACATACAAAGCTAGAAAGGTTTTTTTATGAAGAGTGCGGTTTTTACCAAGGTGAGAGACTTATGAATAAAAAACACCGAATGATCGCAACGGGATTTCTTTGCTTTTGCTTATTATTCATGGCAGCAAACACCGCAGTTATGGCACAAGATGACTACTGGGGTGACTTGGTAGTAGGCGACAAGATGATTTGGGAAGTCTCAGGTATCCTCAATGGCGTGCAGGTTGACGCAGACTTAGAAATTCGTGTCCTCGAAATTACGGGCAAATTGTTAACAATAAACATGTCCACGAGTGGCTTAGCTGGTGGTTTTTATGGGTTCTCTGAAGAAGAGCACAAAATTGTGTATGAAGACGAGATCTCTCCTTGGATCCTACCAGCGTCCAAACTTAAAGGACAGGGTACAACAGACTACGAGTGGAAAGGCAACACCTACGAAGCGGTTTATGGTTATAGTTCGGATTCAAATGGTCATGTTGAAGTCTGGGTCGAGAAGAGCTGTGGTATTCTTTTTGAACTTGATTTCGAGTCAAATTCAGACAATATTGACGCTACTGCGAGACTAGATTATACAAATGCTACACTAAAAACAAAAGGATGCCTAGGAACGATCTTCATCGCGTTATTCACAGTCGCAGGGCTGGTTTCATATAGCACTATAAAACTGAAAAAGAAAGAATAAATCCCTTTTTTAAGTCCTACTTTTTTTTGTTTGTTTTTTTAATTTCAGATCTGTTTCTTTAAACTCATTTTCTTAGCCAACAGGTAATTTACATTTGTAAATCATCCTCTCAATATATCAATGATGGGGCTGCCGTGAAATATATGTATAAATATCGACACTGTCATATCTTTGAATAATTACGAATATGTAATATACAATAATATAGAGGTTTGTGAAGTTTTTTATTAGAAAGGTCAGAGGGGAGAATGCTGGTAGAAGCAGAATTAACTGCTTTTAGAATAAAGTGGTTGACTGGTGTGGGCTCTAATGAACCATGCCCAAAGTTACTAAAGATAGGTGATAAAAGCTTCTGTCAACGAACATTTCTTTTTGTGGATGATTACAGGCGAGAAGTTTGTTATGATTGCTTTGAATATGATTATTGTATTCATGGTATGGACTATCTTCAGGAATTAATTCGATTTGGTGTTCAAAGCCTAGAAGATATCCTGTCGCTCAGTAAGAAAGAATTTTGTTCACCAAGAAGTATTGACGAAAGCCTAGTAACTAAATGGAAAAATATGCTTACCAATATCAAACCTAACGAACGGGAATTTTTGAAAAAACTCCTGGAAAGAATGATAAAAACACTTTTTTAGCAAATTCTCTTTCTTATAGCGGATTTCTTGTCATATGTGGATCATATAGCCCATACGACGTTTTCTTGATAATTTATTTGAGCGAGTGCTATCTTTTTTTTAGAGCGAAACATTTAAAAGAGAAATATTACCGTAAAGCATTCTACTTTCAAAAAATATTACTGATAAAATATATGACAGAGGTGTTTTTCTGACAACTATTCGAACTATCGATGAAATTAATGATAAAATTGCTCGTGGCGATGCTGTTGTCTTTACAGCCGAAGAAATGATAAAAGTTGTGGAGCAGAATGGTGTAGAAACTGCAGCTCAAGAGGTTGATGTTGTCACGACTGGAACTTTTGGTGCAATGTGTAGTTCTGGGGCATTTTTCAACTTTGGTCATGCCGATCCCCCTACAAAGTTAAACAAAGTTTTTCTCAATGATGTTGAGGCGTATCACGGTAATGCTGCCGTCGATTGCTATATAGGGGTCACTCAAATGAGTAGAACACGACCCTTCGAGTATGGTGGAGGGCATGTTATTGAAGATCTACTCAAAGGCAAAACAATTCATCTCGAAGCTACCTTCAATCCAACTGACTGCTATCCTGGACAGTTGATCGACACTGAAATCACAATTGATGATTTAAATCAAGCAATTTTGTGTAATCCTCGTAATGCGTATCAGCGATATACTTGTGCAACAAATAGTGCCGGCAGTACTCTTTATACTTATATGGGAAAACTTCTACCGAACTTACAAAATGCAATCTATTCAGGATCAGGATGTCTTAGTCCATTAGATAACGATCCCTCTTATCAAACGATCGGTATTGGAACAAGAATCTTTCTTGGTGGAGGTATAGGTTACATCATTGGTGAAGGGACCCAACATAACCCCTCTCAACGTTTAGGAACTATAATGGTTAAAGGTGACCTCAAGCAAATGGATGCTAAATATCTCCAAGGTGCAGCCTTTACGAAATACGGCACATCTATGTATGTCGGATTAGGCATTCCAATTCCAATCTTAAACACTGACCTTGCTAGAACAACGGGTATGAGTGATGAAAAAATTACCACTAATGTGGCTGACTACGGAAAACCACGAAATAAACCAACGCTCCGAGAAGTTTCATATGCAGAACTTAAATCTGGAAAAATCGAAATAAACGGAAAGACTGTGAAAACTTCGTCCATTTCTAGTTTAAAGGACGCAAGAGAGATTGCCGCCACATTAAAGGAGTGGATAGAGCAAGGTACGTTCTTTCTTACTCAATATGTTGAACGTCTGTCCACTGAACGAGTGTTCAAACCAATGAAATTGACAAAGAAGGAACCTTTGGTTAAGGATGTTATGAAATCTGCTGCAACCTGTAATCTTGCTGATTCTCTTCAGGATGTCGCCAAGAAAATTATTGAACAAAATGTTAACCACATTGTTGTTGTCGACGCTCACAATCATCTAATCGGAATTGTTACTTCCTATGACCTCGCAAAAGCTGTCGCATCGAATAGACATGAGCTTGCAAATGTAGTTACGAAAAAAGTGATTGTGGCCTATCCAGAACAATCTATTGGTGAGGTTGCCAGAACTTTGGAAATACATGATATCTCTGCTGCACCTGTCGTTAACTTGGAAAATGAAGTACAGGGGATTATCACAAGTGAGGATATCTCGAAAATTGTTGGAAAAGTCTGGAGGTGAAAATATGAAAATTCTTCTTGATTATCCTACTGATTTGTTTGAAAAACCAATTCTCGCATCTATGATTCTTGAAAAAAAAGTTCTACTCAACATTCTGCGTGCATATGTAGATGGCCGCCGTGGCGAAATGCTTATTGAAGTCCCTAATGAGGTCGCAGATGATGTTGTTAAGAGTTTCAAAAACAGAGGCGTCAAAGTACACACTGGCTCATTAATTGAACTTGATAGCGAATTATGTGTTGACTGTGGAGCATGTGTTTCAGTCTGTCCTACAACAGCTATACACTATGAAGAGGATCTTTCAGTCGCAATCAATCAAAGTAAGTGTATCCAATGTGCGATATGCGTTGATTCTTGCCCACGATTTGCCATTATATTAAAGCAAGGAGGTGGCATTTCATTCAGCTCTCTTTGAAGAAAGTTAAAAGGCAAATCGGAGAATCAGATCTTTTCATAGAAACTGATACACACGAAGCTATTGATCTAGCATTTTCCGCGATTAGATCACACAGGGAGCAGCTATCAGCGTATATTGCACAACACGAGGAATTTCTTCATTCTTTTTCTCCCGTTGAAGTCGGTAACAATGCACCTCCAATAGTTTTTGCAATGGCTCATGCCGCCAAAATTGCTAATGTAGGCCCTATGGCAGCAGTTGCTGGAGCATTAGCTGATTTTGCTATCGAAGAAATGATGACGAAAAAGGGCTGTAAAATTGCTGTTGTTGAGAACGGCGGCGAGATTATAGGGAGAATGAATGAACCAGTATCGACTCCAATAACAATAGGAATCTATGCTGGTGAAAATTCGACCATTTCAGGACGAATAGGCTTTCGACTTGAGTTTGAAGATTTTCCCTTTGGACTTGGCACAAGTTCTGCTACCGTCGGACATGCGTTTAGTTTTGGATGCGCAGATGCAGCCTGCGTCTTTGCTGAAAATGCAGCCATCGCTGATGCTTGTGCCACTGCAGTATGCAATGCTGTGATTGGTGAATCTGTTCAAAAATCCATACAAAACGGACTAGAAGTAGCGAAATCAATAAAAGAGATAAAAGGAGTCTTAATTATTCGTGGAGAGCATGTAGGATGTGCTGGAAAACTTCCACGCCTAGTTCAGGTGATAGATTAACCTCATTTTACACAAAAACTTGAGAAAGTAGTCTTTCATTCTAGCCAAAATTTCCTGAGACTGGTCTCAAACTGTGGAACCTGCTTGACCGTTTCTATGAGTTTGGCAAGAGATTTTTCCTTAGTTATCTGGAGATCTTTATTTTCTATTCCTTTATCCATTACATCTAACATAAATGCTTTATAAATATCGTTAAATTTGATACCTTCTTCTTTAAGTTTATCATAATACTCTTCAAGCGAAATCTCAGCTTTTAAAGGGAAACTAGGGTCTTTAATTTGATAATATGCTTTCATGAACATTCATCCTCGTTGTGAGTTTCCTTATATTCTAATTACCTACTCTCTGTTTTAATAGGTTTTCTAGGCGTTTGTTTTCTAGGGAGAGAGCATATTCCTTGAAATCGTAATGATGTCACCTGTAGATACATCTAATTTGTGTGCTGCGTTTGATTGGTTAATTGCTAATTCAAAAAATCCAGTACTACCAATTAATCCTAGAAATTCGCCTGGTTGAGTTTTTCCATACGTTTCATAAAAAGCAATTTTATTGACTTGTTCTTTGATCTGAACATTTAATACGTCACCAAACTCAATTCCTTCTTGTTTTAGATCATCTAAGGTTATATTTGTAATTATGTTACCGAATCCATCAACATGCAATACTCCTCCAGAGATTTTCTTATTTTTTATTTCCACTTTTGTCCACGATAAAACAATATAGTCAAATATCTCTTTACCAATCTCTTCAGGGCAGGTTCCTGTGGCTAGATAAGCTGCAACTGGAGCAAATATATCTCTTCCATGAAAGGTGGCAGATATTTCGTGCCTCATGTATTTTCTATTGGTTATTTCGTAGACATGCTGAATCCCCTCATGTTCAGCAGCAAGCATTAATATCCCATTGTCTGGACCAACGTAGAGATGTTCTTTTCCCTCTACCACAATCCCTTTTCGTATGGTTCCCACACCAGGATCAACAACACAAACAAAAACAGTTTCATCTGGAAAAAATGGTGCTGCTGTAGCTAGTACGAACGCTCCATGTCGGACGTCTTGCTTATCAATATCATGAGAAATATCCACTATTGTAATTGCACTGCTGATCTCATAAATGACGCCTTTCATCGCAGCAACATAGCCATCTTTGGTGCCAAAATCAGACAGCAAACCAAGTATCTGATTCTTCATAATTAACACGATCATTCATTTCTAGGAGGAGGACAAAATCGCGAAGATTTTTCTAATAGTAAATAGGAGATTTTCAAATATTTTAAATTTGCGAAATTTGTGAAACTAACAAAACGTTATTAATGGCACCATATATAACGTGTAAAAAATCGAAGTTTTGGGGGAATTTTGGGTGTCTCGTTCTGAGAAGGCTGACAGTGAAGATATTATAAAGTTAGAAGAAGAGATTTCTAATTTTTTTGAGGATTTAATGTATGATTGGGGTGGTTCTCCTTTACTAGGTAGAATTTATGCGCTATGCGTGTTGACAACACCTGATAAACCTCTATTCCAAAAAGATCTCGCTGATAGATTTAATGTCGATCCTTCAACAATTTCAAGGAATCTTAAGGAACTTGAAAACTGGCGTTTAATTGGTAGGCGTCGGGAACCAGGTTCCCGTGAATGGCGGTTTCAAGCTGAAGACACCTCGTTTTTGGAACTGTTAGTCCTAAAATTTGAAGAAAATGCAATGAAGTTACGTGCGAGGCTAGATGAATTGATAAGAATCCGTAATCGTTGGAGTGAAACTTTAAGTGATAAGTCTAAAGAAGCTTTGAGGGAGCATCATGCGCTCTTAGTATTAAATAAGCTGATTGAATGGATAAGGATCGTCGACAAGGAACTTGATGAATTCATCCAGAAATTGAATGTAAGGTTCTTAGAATTAGAGAAGAAATTCGAACAAATTGAAGGTTGAATTAGAAAAAAAGTAATTAAATAACTGAATAACTATTTATGACTGTCTTCAAAAAATTTAAAGAGTCTTTTCTATTTTAGCTCAAAATAAAAAATGAATAATAATGCCTCAAAAAGGTGTTTCCAAGCTGATTGATTTTATTCAAGTCTAAAAATACCCAAAAATTTGAAAGAAGCAGGTGTTGAAAAGGATAAACTGAAATATTTGGCACAAAAGGCAACTGAATTTGGAAATCTGGGCGCATTTCAAGTCAAGTAAATATTGACTGAATAGAGGTGCAAAGGGATGAATTCAAGAGAAAAGAAATATTTGATTGCGCATTTTTCAAGAAAAGGGAATAATTACGTAAGTGGAAAAATTGTAAATTTACCAATTGGCAATACCGAAGTCATAGCAAAGATGATAAAGGAGATCACAGGAGGAGATTTGTTTCGTATTGATACGATAAAGCCATATCCTGAGGATTATACGGAAACGACTGTGGTGGCAAAACAAGAATTGCATAGCAATGCAAGACCAGAACTTTTGGATTATGTCGTTGATATTGATGCATATAAAGTTGTATTTTTAGGTTACCCTAATTGGTGGGGAACTATGCCGATGGCAGTATACACTTTCCTAGAATCTTATGATTTTTCAGGAAAAACAATCATCCCTTTTTGTACACATGAAGGAAGCGGACTTGGAAGTAGTGCAAGAGCTATTGCAAAGCTTTGCCCAAAAGTAGAAGTAGTAAATGCAATTGCTTTTCATGGAGGAAGTGCAAAAAATGCGAGAGGCGAAGTCGAAAGATGGATACAAAAATGGCAAAAATAATTTTTGAAAATGAAGTAAAAAAATTTGAGGTCTTAGAATGGAAAAACGAAAATTAGGAAATAGTGGTCTGGAAGTTACTGCACTTGGATTAGGATGCATGGGAATGAGTTTTGCATATGGTCAAGTGTCAGACAAAAGAGAGATGATCAAGCTGATTCATGAAGCTGTCAAACGCGGGATTACTTTTTTCGATACAGCAGAAATGTACGGCCCATTTACCAACGAGGAATTAGTAGGTGAAGCGCTCGCTCCATATCGAGATCAGGTGGTCATTGCCACCAAATTCGGCATCAAATTGCAAGACGGTAAACAGGTACAGGACAGCCGTCCCGACCAAATCAGAAAATCAGTAGAGGGTTCTCTCAAGCGACTCAAGATCAAGACCATCGATCTGCTGTATCAGCATCGTGTCGATCCTAATGTACCTATTGAGGAAGTGGCTGAAACAGTAAAAGATTTAATGAAAGAAGGCAAGGTTAAACATTGGGGGCTTTCTGAAGCGGGGGTACAGACTATCCGTCGTGCACACAAAGTACTGCCATTGACAGCGGTTCAGAGCGAATACTCAATGTGGTGGAGACGTCCTGAAGAAGAATTGCTGCCAATACTTGAAGAGCTTGGAATCGGATTCGTTCCGTTTAGCCCTTTGGGTAGGGGATTCCTTACAGGACGGTTCAATAAAAGTTCTAAATTCGAAAAATCCGACTTCCGTAACATTGTCCCTCGTTTTACTCCTGAGAATCTCGATGCAAATCAAATTCTGGTGGATTTAATAAAAAAGATTGCAGCAGAAAAGGATGCAACACCTGCCCAAATCGCGCTAGCATGGTTGCTTGCTCAAAAACCATGGATTGTTCCTATCCCGGGCACAACGAAGTTGGAGCGACTTGAGGAGAATCTGGGATCTGTTAATATTAAACTGACACCAGAAGAATTACAGGGCATTAATTCCGCACTTGAAAAAATCAAAATAGTGGGCGACCGCTATCCGGAAGAATTGGAAAAAAGAACAGGATTATAAAAAGTAAAGAAATTGAATGTGCGGTTTCTAGAATTAGAAAAAAAATTCGAACAAGTTTAATTTTAACCAGTGAGATCCATCCATCTAATAGTAAGAGAGACTAGAGTGTTACCTCTGATTTTTTTTATATTTTTTCGCATTTAATCCTCTCTTAAATACTTTACAATTGGTAGTTATGCAATTTTTTTGCCAGGCTCTGGTGAACCTAATGCATATACGCCGTCTACCTTTAATAGTATAACTCCACTGCACGGAAGATTCCTTTTTTTAAGCGCTTCCGAGAAACTATCGAATAAAGATCCCGAGTCTTGGAAAGAGTTGTATGTGCTCTCGATACGATAGCCAGTCATTGGCGGCTTGTAAATTGCAATTGAAGCTTTATTTGTGGTTTTCAAATTATTTACTGTTGTTTTAGCCGCTACTACACCGAAGGCTAGGGTTTCATCATCAATGGCCATTAATGACCCAGTAATGATTGTATGGGGTGAACCTTCAGAATCAGCTGTACCTATTGCTTTTACAATTCCAGCTCCAGCGCCTGGAACTAATAAGTCTTTTACTTCTTTTGGCAAATTAACCATCTTAATCCCTCCTTAAGAGTTATTTTTTCGACATGTTACTGGTAACTAAGCAAGATAGCACCACCGCTTCTGCGTGGTGATGAATGGCGTTGGAGTTATATAATTTGTTGTTCATAAAGTTTATGAGTACCTACGGGGCGTTGGATGTTAAGCCTGTGGAGCTACGACCTCCGTAACCCGCAAGGGGATCGAGTCCGTCTGAGAAGCAGGAAGCCTCGATGCTTTAGCGCGAGGTAGCTCACTAACATCAGCTATACCTGAAGAACTAATACATATATTTTTGTATAGAAAAAGAGGGCTTCAGCCCTTTATTGCTTTTAGATCGAAGAACCACAGCGTAAATGCGATAATTTCGATTGGACTGATAATTGCGTTGATAATTGTGCTAATGACCATAGATACTATAAAAATATCTGCGAGAGAAGCAATCGCACCACCAATCGCAACGATAATTCCAGTAACAATAGCAATCACGATTCCTAAGAGAAATGTTAGCCACCATCTTCCTTTTACCAAATACCAGCTACGCTTCAGTGATTGAACTGCTCCAGAATCTTCTAACATAATACTCTGAGTGATTACCCTGAAATACGTAGTGATTATTATAATTAGTACTATCATTATCAGCAGGACAATTAAAACACCGGCGATAATTAACAGTACGTTACCTGTTCCTGCTGATGTAAATATTAATGCAAGCACATGCATAATTCCAATTCCAACTGCTACTACTATACCTAGGATAATCAATATCATTAGTAGTGTAGCGCCAAGCAAAGGTAGAAATCGTGACAAAGCATGTGAGAAACTATCTTTTAGACTTGGCTTCTCAACTCCTTGGTGTAAATCTGCAGTATATTTAACAAGCATTCCCTGAATTATCAGTTTAAAGAACGCTGTTATGAGAATTGCTGTTGCAATTCCCGCAAACATTGTAGGTAATATTGTTTGCCATTGTGTTTCCCAGTCTATTGGTAGTGAAGGAATGTCGCATAAGATACGCCCAACAAGAATCCGAGATCAAATCCTACAGCAGCAAGTGTCCCAAAAATAATTAAGGTCGATATCAGAGAGATTAAGAGATAAGGTAGCATGAAATATGGAAGTTTCCTCGCCCAATACGTGAAAGTTAGCTTAAGCACTTCGGCGAATCCTAGTTCTTCGGAAGATCCTATTTTTGTTTCCTCTATACGTTTTACTCTCTTTAAAATTAATAGAAATTTAAGTCAGTCAGAATGCAATATGCTTTCCTTATTTTATATAAAATGTACTCTCTTGTATAAAAAAAATAAACGAGCAGAGAAGACTTTTTTTATGACAATGCTTGAAAGAAATCAAAACGCGTCTTTTTTCTTATCTTTAAATAAAAACTCTATTAATTAAGGATTTACTACCGTTTTTGTTAATTCCTGAGGTTTTTCTAAATACTTTTTTAGATATTGGCCCGTATACGATTCTTCCACACCTATGATCTCTTCAGGAGTACCCTCTGCTACAATCATCCCTCCACCATCTCCACCTTCTAGACCAAGGTCAATGATATAATCTGCAGTTTTGATAACATCGAGATTATGCTCAATGACTATGACCGTATTGCCAGAATCTGTTAATCTGTTAAGGACGTTCAATAATTTTTTAATATCATCAAAATGAAGACCTGTTGTTGGCTCATCGAGAATATAGATTGTTTTACCAGTAGGTTTCTTCCCAAGTTCTT
>NZ_JAHPYX010000189.1:0-32409 GCF_019058535.1 Candidatus Borrarchaeum sp. | reverse complement strand
TTCAATGAAGGTGTTTTATTTTCCATTGTAGGGTTCTTTGAGTCCACTCTTCTGCAAGAAGATTTCTCTTTGAACGAAAAACTTCAATGTGAAACTTTCATGGATTCTGGGGCTTTTGCCGCAGAGACTATGAATTTTAGTTTAGATCCGTATGAAGTCGCCGAATTACATGCAACTCTTGAAGCCGATCTCATAGTACCATTAGATCAAATAATTTTCCCAGAAGATTCGGATAAAATCATAAAGCAAAAGGTCGAAGAGACTATCAAGAACACTGAAATATTGTTAGACTATCGACCAAAGAAAAGTGAGGTTATAGGACCACTTCAAGGTCATTCGTTGGATGTTATCAAAGAAATGTTTGAAAAGTATCGTGAACTTGGAATACAGAAATTTGCTATTGGAGGGTTAGCAAGCCCCTTTCAATCCGATCTCACTATGGCGCTAGACATCATTAAGACTGCACGTAATATCACCAAAGGTTTTTTTCTCCACGTCTTCGGTAGATTCTTACACCCTCGATTGTTAAAATTAGTGATAGAAACAGGTGCAGATTCTGTAGATGGTTTTGGCTATATCCTATCTTCGGTGAGAGGATTTTACACTTTGGAAGGACGATATGAAGTTATAGGGAACATAACTGAGGACCAACTTAAAAGTTGCTCTTGTCCGGCATGTCAAGAGAATTCACTGCAAGATTTTCAGCGAGGGGATGAAGAAGCGCAGTACTTATTGATTATTCATAATATTCACTCACTAATTCAACTTAAGGAACATTATCTTCGCACAATAAATCAAAAAAATAGGGAATAGAAAATGGAAGTATTATCAACTTATCTGGTTCTATCGGGTAGTTTAGCTCCTGGAGAGGCACTTTTACTTCAGAAGATAATTGATGCACCATTAACGAAATCCAAAGCTATGAGATTTCTTAAGAAAGCAGGGTTTTCTGACTATGAAAACATAATTTCAGGGCTTCAAATCAAACAACTGATTAAAGCAGATAATGAAGTGTATCCTAATTGGAAAGGTATTAATACATTTGTGAAAGAAATTGAAGAAAAAATGATGAATATTGCCCATAATCTCATAGAACTGAAAAAATTAGCTGAAGAAGGTATAGAAGAGCCAATTGAATTATCCCTTGAGAATGACTCTCATAAAATCTCGATTGAAAGGTTACTTACGCTTTTCAAAGGCAATAAAATCACAAAATCAGAAAAAAAACTGCTTGAAGGAACTGGAACTTCCTTTGTAGAAGGGATCGATCTTATAGAAAGACTTGCAGAATATGATATCGTTAAAATTACAACAAAAAAACGTAGCAGAACTGTTTCTCTAACTGCTGAAGGAGCTGCATTGAGATATTTGTTTTTAAATAAATCCTATCTCAATGACTCGAACTACGAATGGCTTGAGAAAATGTTTCTGGCACCGCACGACGAATCTTTGGAAAGTTTCTTAAAAATTCTCTCTAACGCAGAAGGAGAAAATATCCCGGGATGGTCCAGATTTCTTTTAAAATTATTTACCGAACTTGGAGTCCTTACAAGCACAGAAGAGGGCATTATACTTGCTGAAGAAAAATCTTCCTCACCATTTTCGAGATCAAAAAGGAATAAATTAGAAGAAAGTGTTTCTGGTTTCATTCCTGTATATGTTAGTCACTTGAGAGAAGTATTGGTAGCCCTAGAAACTTATCACAAATCTAAAGAACTTAAAGAAGAACTCGAATTCGCGAGTTCCACTTTAGGTGGAATTCTAGGAATGCTACTGAAATTCGAATTGGCAACCAAAGGAGTGAAGAAATATCATTTGACCCCAAAAGGTCAAGAACTAGCTAACCTGACAGAAGATGAGTTTCAAAACGAGTTTGGAAAACATGTAAAGGATAATCTCATCTTTTCTGAAACTCTTAAATTTGCAAAAAACACCCCAGACGGAATATTCGGTTTTATGGATCTAGTAGGGTATTTTAGAGCCTCAGGGATAAGCAATTTCAATCCTGCCAAAGCATTATCAGTTTTGCGGATAATGTCGGAAACAGAATTTGGAATTCAGGAAGTTGAAGGTGAATCTAGAAGCTATCAACTAATTGAAAGGGAGTAGGGTAAGGGGCTGCAATGTTAAAACTACAAGACTTAACTAATGTTCGAAAGAAACCTGTTTGTTTCTGTGGCAGAACTTTAGTGAAGAGTTCATTAGGAGAATTTTGTGAAATTCATGGAACTGACATTCGTATAGATCCTATCTTTGTTGATGCATCGTTTCAAATCACTGATTTAGAAGGTGAACCTTTACATGATCACTTTTTGAATGAATCTTTTCCTCAAAATCAGTTTCTAAGGTTGTTTAGATCGTCTAGGCAGAAAAACCTCGGAATAACACAAGAAGAGGTGATTTATGATGTGAGACTTTCACCAAGTTCGACTAAAGAAACTATACTAGAATTAATTGAGGATTTTCTTGGTGAATTAGAGGTAGATAACTATTTTTTTGGATATATTCCTTTTCGGAGTTTTCAGATTAGACGTTCAGGAATAGCAATTTATTACCTTTTTAGATTTCAAATAGTTGCTTCACACAAGGTACAGTTTTATTTCACTGTATTACCACTCCGCAGACTGTCTGATTACATATCATGGCGTTTACATCATTGTCATGGGAACATTCAGAATATCCAGACTTCACTACAAACAAATCGTTCGAGCGTATTTCTGTCTAACGGAGATGCCAGACAAATAAAAGATATTCAATGGGATTCTAGCAAAGCACTTCCTTCGAAGATTATTCTAAATGATCCAGAAAATCAAAATGCAGAAATATTTGAAATACCATCTCGTCTTTATCAAAACAGGACTCACTTTTTTCTAGGCACAAAAACAGAAAATGAGATGATTTCAAGTCTGAAAGAGATAGCATATCAATTTGTGAATGATTTTCAACGATATCTAAGTCTACGATTTCAGTCGGTCACCGCTGATTATAAAAAAGTCAAAGATGAAGTTAAGTTTGAAGATCTCTTAGGAAAATTCATTTACCCAAATGTTCAATTTCTCAGGACTGTTGGTGAAAAACAAAACAAAATAATGACAGAAAAAGGTCTCCTAAAGAAACTATTATTGAATCCTAAAACTAGAAAAACAAGAGCATTATTGGTCGTTTCATGCTCAGCAACGAAAAGTTCTCAAATAAATTCTATTCCAGCTCTTCTAAGATATCTTGGAAAGACATTTCTTTTCTTAAAACACCTTCTTTTAGAAAATTCTTGGCCAACTCATGTTGACCTGCTCATTGTATCTGCAAAATTTGGATTAGTCAAACCCAAAGAGCCTATTCCTTTTTATGAACAACAACTTACGCCTGAAACTGTTTCAACGACTGAACAAAAGATTGATGATCAGATAGAAAATCAAGAGTTAGAGTACGTCGAATGTTTCGTAAACCTTCCAAAACTTTATTTAAAGGCAATAAAAAGCTTGGAAAATGCTTTACAAAGTATTGGCTGTAGTATCAAAAAAATTGTAGAAAATCAAACAAAGCGAAACATTGCTATGATACGTTGGTTGTACCAAAGAGTAATAGATGATTAAAGTGAAAAAAATATTTGCAATTAAAAGAAAGCAGTATCACATTCAATTAATTGATGATGTAGAGGATTGGGAAATATTTAATAGTTTAAAGAATCGTGAAGACCCGCCTATTCGATACAGAATAATCGTCCGTAGGGAAAAAAACATTCTTGCAGAGTATGTGAGAAATTTTAATGTAAAACCATCCTCTGTACATTTAACTAATTTTTTCAAGAAAATATTGCGAAATGAAGATTATAGAGGACAATATCTTGATAAAGGTAATTGGGAAGATATTATTGAATGGGACGATCCAGTTAATCCAAAAACAAAAGCTGATATTAATCGTTTAAATTCAAAACCAATGAAAAAATTACGATTCAAAGATTTTGCCAACCTTAAGGTAGGAGGGAGAGATGGGTTTTCCACCATGAAAGAAGAGGAGTTAGATGCTACAATAAGTGATAGTGATAAAGAATTTATTGAAGGTCGATTACATAGGGCAAATTTAATAATTGTTGCTAAGAGATGGGCAGCCCGTGGATTACAAGCGAGAAAGGCTGTGCGAAAAATCAAAACCGATGAAGAAATTCGAATCAATTTTGAAAAAAGTCGATCTCGATAAGCCAGCAAGCCTCACTGTAACTACCCACCCAAATAAGGACCGACTAATAAACTTTTATGATTCTAAAGCCACAGCGCAGTATTTTTTTGCGGCCTTTCTTATATCAGATGCCGCATATATAGCTCTCCCGATAATTCCATATGCAGGTAGCCCTTCGGTTGCCTCAAATGCAGATTTAATATCTCCACCTTGACGCCCGATACCAGGCATACAAAACATAGGTTGTGGAATTTCATTTTTTAGGAGTTTTACATAGCCTGAGATTTTCTCAGGTTTATTACCAGGGACGATAAAGTACTCAACACCATTCTTTGCTCCATAAAGGTACATTTTTTTTATGGATTCATTCCTAATAAACCCGCCATCTTGATCCAAATATTTTTGATGAGTCATTTCTCCCCCGACTAGGGGCGTTAACCCTTCATTAAATAGAGCGCGTATGAACGCCTCTTCAGTTACAGGTCCAGCTTGTGGGAAAATGATGACTCCAGTAACTCCACTCTCGCTACACGTTCTTGCGAAAAGCTCCCCCATTTGAGGAATATCTGTGCCAGCCTTTTGATGATCATAGATAATAGGTAAATCAGTAT
Organism: Candidatus Borrarchaeum sp.; assembly: GCF_019058535.1. Lineage (NCBI taxonomy): Archaea > Promethearchaeati > Candidatus Borrarchaeota > Candidatus Borrarchaeia > Candidatus Borrarchaeales > Candidatus Borrarchaeaceae > Candidatus Borrarchaeum > Candidatus Borrarchaeum sp. The sequence continues at coordinate 27,622 of NZ_JAHPYX010000189.1, read as the reverse complement.
GTCTTTTGATCTTATCAACAACTGCACTTAATCCATGACTTAAACCCAATGAGAAACCGATTTTGTATCCGACGATGCCCTCAATATCAGCCGTCAATTCAACGAGATTTTCTAACTCGGCTAGACTCTTAACATCACAAGCAGGAATTATCCCGTATTTTAAATGAAAGAGATTACGTGTCATTGTATAAAAACTCCTCGAAAGATAAATTGATCAGTGATTAATTAAAAGAAACCATCTTTAAATTTTTCAGCGGCAATTAAGAACTAGGAGGTACCCCCTTTTCCCATACTTCTCGCTTCAAGAGATCTCTGACTGCGACACGAATCGCTTCGCTCCGTGACGGATACACACCTATTCGAACTAAGGTATCAAGCCCCTCAAGATATTTCTCTGGCAATTTAACCGAGATAAGCTTCATTCACAACCCTCCTCATGAGGGCTGTGTATAACTTCCTTATAAAGGCTTCGCATACAGAAATATTACTATCGTAATACCGATTATATTCGTACAAAATTGAGAAAAATTAGTTAATAGTAAATAAAAAATACTTTGCGATTAGACATCTTTATAGGTTTTACGCGATTTTGGTGCGCATTTTGGACATAATCGTAAACTCCTTAGCCTACGAACCCCTCCTTCCGATACATACATGCTAAGGTGCTTAGCGCAATCACCACATACGGGCTTTCCACAAAGATCACATGCTAAAACTTTTGCATCGTCCCCTGAGATGTCTTCAGGCCCTCCAATTACTTTTCCGCAATTCACACAAACAACTTCTTCCAACGATCGTCCTCCTATCTGATTAGCTACACTTCAATTAGATACAATCATATTAAAATATCTAACTTCCGAATGCTGCAAATGTCATATTTCTTAACAATCTCAATACTACATAGCTTCGCTCTAAAAAGATTTTCTCATTATATACATTCAACTATATTTTTAATAAATGATACTTTTTTGACAAAAAAGGATGAGGTTTTTATAAAAGGGGTTTCTTTTGAGTTCAATATGACTCTGCAGAACTCCAGAGGAATTCAAAGTATTCTTCTGCAAATCTCGATAATCCTACATGTTCAGACCAAATTCCAAAAGTGGGCTGTAAATCTTTACCTGTAATTTCTCCGAGAATGATAAGTACTTCACGACTATCACTGATGATCCCTCCACCGAATAGGGCATCTCTAACTCTTACTTGTATCCTTTCTGCCAATCGGTCTAAGGCTGACAGGGGCAATGAGCCTTTGGAAATAAGGACTCGGAGGTTCACTCCTCTTTTTATAAGCATCTGCATTGCTGGCTCAAATAATGTGATTAATTCTTCTGTGATAAATGGCAAGGTTACAAGGACCGTCGATCGTGAATTATCCAGTGTCTCAAATGCTTTTTCGAGTAAGTTCGCAGTCCCGTTAATAAGCGTTACCTGATGATATTCGGGCTCTCCGCTTTTCTCATAAACAGGAGTGAGTTCGTCAACAACAACTTGACCAAAATCTTTGAGTTCTCGTTCAATGTTCTGCAATGTAAATTGGACTGCCTCATTTGGTGCCAGAGCACTATAAATTTTTGTTTTATGCTGCATATCACCTTTTCTTACTTGAATAAACCCCTTTTCTTCCAATTTGCGAAGAACTTCATAGATTTTTGAGAGAGGTACATTACTATCGTCGCTTATTTCACTTGCGGGAGATGGTCCTAAGTGTAATAATGTCATATATACACTGATTTCATAGTCTGTTAAACCTAAACCTTTGAATGCATCTCTCACTCGCGAGTTCATCTACAACACCTAATATCAAGAACTTAAATAGCTAACTAAAATCATAAATTGCTACTGAGAAAGTCATATCTTAATCAGCACTGATGCATATATATAAACAATACAAAAAGAATCAGACTTATCTTTAGAAGAGATTGATAAATTTCAAAACATTGTTAAACCAATTCAGAAAAAATACTGAAAGGAGAATGTTATTGAATGAAAGTCCTTATGAAAACTGCTAAGGGAGAAGGTAATGTCGATTTTAAGGACTTAGAACCTCCGAAAATCAAATCTGATGAATTACTTGTAGAGATAAAGGCAGCAGGAATCTGTGGAACGGACCTTCACATTCTCCATGACAAATCCCATTATGTGCCTCCTGTGACTTTAGGTCATGAATATGCGGGAGTTGTTGTTGAAGCTGGAAGTGATGTAACAGATTTCGCAGCTGGAGACAAAGTAACATCACCAGCAACAATTAATTGCGGCGTTTGCCATTTTTGTCGTATAGGTTTTACAAATAGATGTATTGATCCGAACAAGAGAATTCTAGGTGTTGCTCGAGCTAATGGGGCATTTGCTAGATATATGGCAGTACCAGCAAAAATTGCTCATAAACTGCCAAGAGATATCCCTTTCGAAGAAGCTGCATTAGCTGAGCCTGCTGCTTGTGCAATCCATGCCACTGAGATGGTACCAGTTAACATGGGGGACACCGTAGTAATATTGGGACCAGGACCAATGGGATTGTTAATTCTTCAATTAGTAAAACTTGCAGGCGCCTCCCAAACCATAGTCACAGGTATAGCTGCAGACCAAGATAGAATGGAAATTGCCAAAGAGTTAGGTGCTGATCATATCATTAATGTTGAACAAGAGAATCCAACTTTAAAAATAAAAGAAATAACAAATGATTTAGGCGCTGACGTTGTTTTTGAATGCTCAGGCGCACCACCAGCACAAAAACAAGCTTTTGATATTGTCCGAAGAAGAGGAAAGATAGGACTTGTTGGTCTTACGGGACGGGAAATAAATATAAGCCTAGATAAAATTGTAGAAGGAGAATTGGAAGTAAAAGGTTCATGGGGGACGCTCTGGACAAGTTGGAAGTTGGCAATTAAGTTAATTTCACTCAAAAAACTTAAAGTAAAACCCTTAATCTCTGCAACACTACCACTAGAGCAGTGGGAAAAGGGCTTTCAACTGATGGAAAGTAAAGACGCTATCAAGGTATTGTTGATCCCTTAAGGATGCATGTATGAGTTAAAAGAGGCGATTATTTGCACCCTGTTGCGATTTCAAGATCTGGCAACATAGAACAAGATATAACTAAGGCACTTGATGAAATAGGCGGTCTTGAGACTGTTATATCTAAAGGGGATATTGTATTATGCAAGCCTAATGTGCAGGGCTCATTTTCACCAGGTTCGGGTATTATTACGGATGCAAAGGTAGTTCATGTTATAGTTAAAATGGTAAAAAAGTTGGGAGCAATACCAGTAATTGGTGAGAGTTCGGTACATGGGAGAGTTACCGAAGAATGCTTACATGCCTCAGGAATGTACGAAGTGGCAAAAAAGGAATCTGTGAAAATTGTTGATTTTGACAAAGATGAGGTCGTAAGAGTCCCCATTACAAAAGGAACTGTGCTAAAAGAAGTACGAACTGTTAAAACTGTAGTTGAAAGTGATGTAATTATCGATATTCCTGTAATGAAGACCCATGTTGCAACGGGCGTCACATTAGCTTTGAAAAATATGAAAGGTGTGCTGCCTAGGAGAGAGAAAGCTAAGGTACATTTTGCTGGGCTGGAAGAAGGTATCGCCGATTTGAATGCAACGTTCACTCCAGACATCGTCATCGCAGATGGTATTGTAGGATTAGAAGGACTTGGGCCTTCAAGAGGCACTCCAGTAGAAATGGGTTTGATCGTTGCAGGATTTGAACCAGTAACTGTAGATAGCGTTTGTACAGAAATCATGGGAATGGATCCAAACGAAATTAAACACCTTGAATATGCATATTCAAAAGGGTTGGGTGAAATTGACATTGATAACATGGAACTGTACGGTGCGCCAATAGATACAGTTAAGAGAACCTTCAAAGAGCCTTGGTTGCAGTTAAAAGAATTTAAAGGAATTGAACTTATAAATGGGAACGCCTGTAGTGGATGTCTTACAGAATTGTTAAGAAATTTGGAGTACGCGAAAATTGATGGAAGACTTGACGATCTCAAAAATTCTACTTTTTATATAGGTCCAGATGTTCAATTTAATGAAAAATGTAAAAAGAATGTTTTGGTAGGTAACTGCTGCAAAAAACTTGCTGAGTTTGGAATATTCATCGAAGGTTGCCCGCCCCCAGGTTATGTAATCCGAGAAAAAATAGATGAAGCGAGAAGAGTACTAAAAACTAAATCATGAGATTACATATATTATTCTCTGAAGTGCTTTTTGTCCCATCTGTCTTAAAGTTTTTGCCCAAGAGTCAGATCTAGAGAGATTTACAATTTGTAATTTGTAAAAGAAAATTCTAAAAGTATGAATAGCCCATACAAACATTTTGTTCTTAATTTTACGATTATTTTCTTGAATTGGGGTCAGAATAAGGAGGGAAAATCATGCCTATGACCTGGGAAAAAGATTTGAAACCGATATATAGTCCAGATGATTTTCATTGGGGAAAATTGAAAGCGGATCCTGATAAATGTACCGGAGAGAAATGTGGGTTGTGTATTGAGAACTGTCCTTTCGATACATGGGAAATAGATGAGAATTACATTCCAAAAATGAAAGAAAACTGGCCATGTTTTAGCTGTTACAACTGTATGGTAGCCTGCCCAGAGGATGCTATCTCTATCATTGAATCATACCACGTGGACTCAGGGTTCTGGAAAACTCTTCCTGGCCCCTTGCCAGCTAGAACGCCCCTAGAACCTCGGGATGCTGAAGGTAAATCCGATCAATGGAATGCTGTCGAGAAAGTGATATTCATGCGGCGTAGCGTGCGAAACTTCTCGGACAAGCCGGTACCAGAACATCTCATAAAGAGGGTGCTGGAAGCAGGTCGGTTTGCTCCTAGCGCTGAGAACACTCAACCTTGGAAGTTCATTGTTGTTACCAACAAGGACTTTAAAAAAAACGCAATTTAAAAAACATAATTAAACCAATGCACCAACCTATCAATAGCACAGCAGGCCCAATTCCTAATTTTTTGTCTGATGACTAAAAAGAAAACGAACTAATTAGCGATGCATTGCAGTTTCTCATTATCCACTACTGCTATTCTTTTTACCATGAGAAGACAGAATATTGATGGTTTTTTAAATTTGTGTATTTGGCTGGTTAAATCCAGAATACTCAACACTTATTTTTTTTCAACATGTGCTGCAAAAGTTTGAAGTCCTATCTTTCCATCTTTGATAACAAATGTATCAGTTCCGATATAGAATTTATGTGATTCCGATTCTGCATTCCATGCAATGTATGCTACATTTTCTTGTATTTGCTGTTGCAGCAGCTTAAAATCGCACCCAGGTGGCAATAATTCGGTGGTGAACATTTTAAATAGGGCTCGTATCTCTGAAAGACCCTTAACCACTTTATCTGGTGTAAATATCACACTATCTTCAGTGTAATCTTTTACTATCTCATCTACATTCCCAGTTCCAAATGATTCTAAATGGTGTTTTAATATTTCTTCAGTTGTCATGCAATATCCCCCCATATGATTTAATCTAGAAATTATTTTCCTTATAGGTTGGTGATCAACTTTCCAACCTAAACTTATAAAAATATGTATGTATAGTTCAAGTTTTTATATTTTTTTTATTTACATATTTTTAATATACATACATTTGTAGGAGGATCGAGTGAACTACCTTCTACGAGGTGTGTCGCATCTTTGGGGCATGTCGTAACACAGAGCCCACATCCATAGCAATTTCCGCGATCACTCTAGATTTTCCATTTTGCGATACTTTAGCACCGAAGACGCATCTTTCGATGCAGACGCCACATCCGTCACACAGATTTATATCGACGATACTCCAGAAAAATAAGTTCTCTTACAGTTTGAATATTATATTGTCACTTCTGGAGTGGACATCTCGGTATTCATCCAAGCTCTTGGCATTTTTGTTGTGTTATAAGATAAACCCACATTTCCGTTTTTGTCGATCACGATAACTCCGCCTTTGCCACCAATTTTCGTCCATAGAAAATCAATTGCAACATCTGCAGCTTTCTGGGCGTTATGCCCGCGCTCTATTAAATCGCAAGTAGTTTTCGCGAGAGTTGTTTTGATAATTGACTCTCCATGCCCTGTTGCTGAAACACCACCAGAGTCATTATCTGCATAGGTGCCACATCCGATCAATGGAGAGTCACCAATTCGTCCCGATAACTTCATCGGCATGCCACCAGTACTAGTTCCAGCCGCTATATCTCCGTTTTTATCAATGGCAACTGCACCGACAGTGTCTAAGGGCACGTTTTTGAGAAGAGGATATTTGTCAAGTAGTTCCACCTGAGCTTTGAGATATCCATCAACGAGTTTATCGCCCATACGCTCATTTATATCCTCCCATAATTTTTTCCTTCTTTCAACAACTAATTCGCCAAAAGAACAAACTTCTTGTGCGCAAACAGCCCTGGCAAAGTCATCGGCTCCCTTACCAACAAGAAACACATGGATCGTTTCTTCAGCAATTTTTCTCGCTAAAGAAATAGGATGGCGAACATTTGAAACAGATCCTACAGCACCCGCCTTCAGCGTTTTTCCATCCATAATAGCAGCATCCATTTCAATATGTCCATCTAAGGTCAGTACTGAACCAATTCCAGCGTTAAACGAATCGTCATCTTCTAAAATCCTAATCGCTGCTTCAACAGCATCTAAAGCATTGCCTTCGGCTTTAAGGACTTCAATTCCAGCTATAGCTGCGTGACTTATTCCAGTTTTATTTGGACCAACTAGTTCACGACTTACATCCCACGCTCCACCATGCACAACTATTGCAGGCACATTTTTCAAAAACTCACCTCAAATTCAATTCATACGCGAATTGGTGCTTCAAAGGGATCTGTAATGAATTCAAGTACCGCAGGGATGCCTTCTTTTGTTGCATTCAATGCGTTCTTCAATGCGGGTATGATCTCGGATGGCTTTTCTACCCTTTCGCCATAACAATTGAAAGCCTCAGCAACTTTTACAAAACTGGGATTTGATCCTTTAAGATCACATGAAATAAAACGAGAATCATAAGTTCTACGTTGAAAGGTTTTAATCACTCCAAGGCAATCATTATTTAGCACACAACTTATTACCGGCAAATTATGTTTCACACAGGTTGCCAATTCCTGAAGTGTCATAGAAAAACCTCCGTCTCCGGCTATGACAACAACATTATCATTTGGTCTGGCAACTTTGGATCCAATAGCTGCTGGTAGTCCGTACCCCATGGGTCCAAATTCTCCAGAATTAATCCATGTGCCAGGTTCGTAAATATCTAATAAGCCATTGGCAGCCGCTAGCATTTTGTGCTCACCTGCATCAAGCGTAAAAACTGTTTTACGGTCGAAGAATTTACGAACCTCTTTTATAACTCGTTGGGGCTTCAAAGGGACATCATCCGATGTTATCTTGTCATGTATTTCATTTTGCCACTCTTTCTTTCCATTTTCTAGCATTTGCAACCAAGGAGTATCCTTTGCTCGTGGCGTTGTTAGATGCTGTTTGAGGACATTTATAAGATCGGACAGCGTGGCTCCTGCATCTCCAACAATACCTATTTCAACTGGATAATTCTTCCCAATTTCTGTAGGATCTATATCAATGTGAATAATCTTCGTTTCTGGATTGATAATCTTCCAATGATTCATACTTAAGTCAGCAAAGCGGCATCCAACTGCCAGAAGTGCATCCGCCTGATAAACAAATTTATTAACGTATCTTGCGCTAAAAACTCCTGTCCTGCCTATAGAAAGAGGATGATCCTCAGGAAAACATCCACGTCCATTCAGAGTGCATGCAACTGGGATCCATAACAGTTCTGCTAGTTCTAGTAGTTCTTTATAGGCACTACCGGGAGAATAGTGGCATCCACCACCCGCCAAGATTACTGGGCGTTCAGCCTGTAAAAGTAGATCAATAGCTTTCTTGATTAACTCGGGATCGGCCCTTGGCTTTGCAAAGGCTCTATATATTCGTTCAGATTTTATATCTTCTTCACCACTTATTTCTTTACGAAGTACGTCCTCAGGTATCACTATATGTACCGGACCTGGACGTCCGCTTAACGCAACTCGATAGGCAGTCCTGATGGTATGATAAACTTTATCGGGCAGTGAAAGAACATTAGAGAGTTTAGTGATGGGGTGGAAGATGCCTTGCATTTCAATATGCTGAAATGCGCCTTTCCCTATGATTTCTGCACTTCGGTCTCCAGTAAATGCGATCATCGGTGTAGAATCAATCCATGCCCCAGCAATTCCAATTCCTAAATTCATCGCACCAGGTCCAAGCGAAGCATCACAAATACCTACCTTACCTGTAATTTTTGCGTAAGCATCTGCAGCTTGTGATGCAGTCTGTTCATGTCTGACTAAAACGTGATAAATATTTGAATCATAAAGAGCGTCATAAAGAGGAAGTGTCTGTGTGCCAGGATGCCCAAAAACGTATTTTGTTTTTTCAGACTCCATAATCTTAACAATCGCATTTGCAACATTCATTTAACCATCTTCAAGGTCTCTTCTAAATAGCAAATAATGAAATAAACATTCTAATACCAGCAAACGCCATTAAAATAGCAAAAATTTTTCTGAGTTTCCTTCTTTCTATTTTTTGCGCCGCTCGTGCACCAATTTGTCCACCGATAACCGTACCAATAGCCAATAAAACGCCTATAGATAGGATTACATTTCCCAGCAATAAATGAGTGGTCATGCCAAAACTTGATGTGAAAATGATAATAAAGAGCGATGTTGCAATCGCTATATGAATTGGTATTCCAAATATCAGATTCAGTACTGGAACTTGGATTATGCCACCCCCCACTCCCAATAAACCGGACACTAAGCCTGCACAAAAACCAAATAATGCAATTAGAGGAATGCTCACGGTATACTCAAATTGAGTCCCATCCGGTTCAGTGCATATTCGACTAACACACAGAAACTTTGAGCCAGATACGTCCTCTTCTGTATCAGATTGTAGGCCTAATTTATCCTTGTTATTCTTTTTCAGGAACATCCGAACACTTGCGATAAAGAGTACAACACCAAAAATAGCCTTGAGAATGTCTTCAGGTATTAGTACTGAAACATTCGCCCCTATCACAGCGCCAGTAATAGTAAAGGGGATCATCATTGCCCCTAATTTAAGATCAGTGACCCTTTTTCTTACATACTCTACACTACTACTAGAAGAGGTAAAAACGATCGTAAAAAGGCTTGTCCCGATAGACTGGCGAATTGGAATTCCAAATACCAAGTTCAGGAGAGGTACCATTATGAATCCACCGCCAAGCCCTAGTAAAGCTGCTATAAACCCTACTCCAATCCCAGCTAAAGCGTATAAAATTATCATCAAATCAGCCAAAGAAAATTCCTCCAAAAATTGAAAGGCTTTAAGTGGGCTAGCTTTAATAAGTTTTTTAAAAATAAATAGAGCTATAAAGATTACAACATTAATAGGAAGGATAGTCGTTTCTATTTACCATATCTTTTTTAAAGTGAAGCATGCAACACATGCATAACAGGAGGATTGTGATGAGTTCAGAGCAGCAGGCGCAAGAAACCAAGGCTTATAAAAGATTGATAAAGAAATTGACAAAGGAGAATCTATGGATTTACGTCCTGCGGCTTCTCCAAGAGCGTCCAATGTACGGATATGAAATCCGGCAAAAAATTCAAGAGAACTTCGATTTCTCGCCGGCTAGAGTTAGTTGCTACGTTGTTCTATACAAAATGAAGAGTGAGAAACTCGTGGACGAGTCTTGGGAAGAGTCCCCAATGGGAAGACCTGATAGAAAATACTACCATGCAACAGAACTTGGTAAAAAACAAATGCTTAATGCGAAAGAATTCTTAGAAAAACTATTAACAGATGTATTTTCAGTTAAGGTACAAGGGAACTCAAAGAGTTAAATTAAGAGTCTCATTCTTGTTGATTGGTCTTTTGCCATAGTATAGGTTCAACTAGATTCTTTTTCATGGGATATAGGTTCACCAGATAGGTGTTTCCAGGCATACCAAATCCTTTGCAGTAATGTAATTTGTGTGAGGATTGTAAGGATAATCATGCCAAAGTTAAGGCCGTATGTTAACATACTGATCCGAATAAGAATGTCTCCCTGCGCATTAAATAGGTCTATATAATTGACGGTATTGAAAAGTTCATGGTGAATTGAATAATTGAAGAATGAAAAGAATGCAATTATAGCAAGCCTTTCTGGTCTTTCCGCGAGACCTATCCCACTTAGTTTTGCTCCTGCAACTTCTGCACGAGCCCTAACGTAACTAACTAAGAGTGAACCAAAAATCGCAAGAACACCCCAAATTGGGTCACAATTACCCGAAAAAGTAATTGCTCCGATAATTACAGCATCACTATATCTATCGAAAACGGAATCTAGAAAACCGCCTCTGATCGTAACGGTATTAGTAATACGGGCAACTAATCCATCAAGAAGATCACATCCACCTGCAGCAAGCAATGTTACTGCAGCCCAAGCGAAATCATGAACTAGAATTAAATATGCTGTAAGAACTGAAAGTATGAATGCAATTACTGTAAGATGATTTGGCCTGAGTCCAAGATCTGCGAGAATTTTTGCGAATGGCTTAAAGACTTTTTCAGTTATTTGCTTGAAACGACCTAACAGAGATGTCAACTCCATAAAAATGGATTAAAATCATATTCAGCAACTAAATGGGACACCATTTCACCATTATTATTTTTGCGCGCATAATTATTCCTAATTTTATAATGATTTAAAATTCTAAAGGGATGACTTACTCAATGTTTTTAAAAGCTATCGTTTCGAAAGCCGTTTTCAAAAAGTCGAAAATGAGTTTACGCTTATTGCTGGAGTCTATACTCGTATAAATTAAGTGTTTTTCTAAGATTTGAATGCGAGAATACTGAGTTTGGGAATTTTTGAAACAAGAATACTGTCTATACAATTCTAAGGTAGTATCGCTCTTAAACAAAAGCGCGCTTCTAAGAGTTTTAGAATTATTGGGTGAAGTGCTGAAAAGAGTTGTTATTTCAAAATATGCTAATTTTGGCTGCCTTAATTGATCTACAACGCCTTTTAGGTTATATTTTGGAATTTGACTATGTATACGTCGCGGGCTCTTAAAGTCTGCAAACACCCACCAAGCGGCTCCGACAACATAGCCTGTGTTGGTGGAGCTTCCACTCATTCGTTCTTCTATTTGACTCCAATAACCCTTCAAAAAGGTTACTTGAAAATCTTCGGTATATTTCCCTTCCCCTCTTTTCCCTAAAACCGCACCAGCACCAAATTCACTTATCAGAATAGGTTTATTGGGATTATATTTGTGGATATCATCTAATATTTTTCCAAACTCATTAATCTCCGCAGTATACCAGCCCATGTACGCATTGATTGATATAACATCAATATAATCATAACCAAGATCTCCTTGATATCTATTTGTAGCATAAGTAATTAGACGTGAATTATCTAAACTTCGAGTATAATTGACCATCTTGCGAACGTAAATTAACGAAAGAGCGGACATAGTATCAAATTCGTTACCAATTGACCAAATGATGATACTTGGATGATTTTTATCACGTTGGATCATTTCCTTTAGCTGTGGTTTAGCCCACTTTTCGATGGTTTTAGGATTCGATAAAGTTTCGGGAGGAATATGCCAAGCAGGAATTTCTTCCCAAACTAAGAGCCCTAGCTCATCGCAGATTTCCAAAACAGAGGGATGATTAGGATAGTGAGAAAGACGAACGAAATTCGCTCCGCTTTCCTTTATCATTTTAAGGTCATTATACTGGATGTCGGATGGCAAAATGTTCCCATAGTCGGGGTGATCCTCGTGACGCGAGAATCCGCGCAAAAAGATCATTCTATTGTTTAAATATAGTGCATTCCCCTTTCTCTTGATCTCACGTATTCCAAACCGCTCTTCAACTCTATGGTGTACTTTATTCTCGACACTTACACTAACTACTGCTTTGTATAAATTTGGATTCTCTGGAGACCATAATTTAGGATTATTCAGAAATAAAGTCTTAGACCATCGATAATGATCATTAGAACTAATTAAAATGTCAAAAGAAGAAGAATAAGTAAGGATATTATCTCTCAAAAGTTTTAATTGGATGTTGCTCTCGAAGTCAGAATTATAATCATTATTAATTGTGCAAGTCACATTTATGAGTGCAAGATCATTCATTAATACCTTTGTAGTTATTGAAATATCTGAGATCTGTAGTCGAGGACGTTTTTCTATGAATACTTCCCTAGTTAAACCACCCCAAAACCACCAATCAAATGATATAGCTGGAATTTGAGTATTATATAACTGATTATCAACTCGGACAGCTAGAATATTTTCACCTTTGTAATTAACAATTGAAGAAATATCAAAAGAAAAATCAGTATAACCTCCACGATGATTTCCAAGATAATAACCATTTAACCACGCATCGCATTTAAGAAATACAGCAAGAAAGTGTACATTTATCAATTCGTCACTTTGCGACGCTTGCCAAGCATCAGGGATAAAAAAATGGGTGCGATACCAGCCAAGACCTTTATACCATTCAAGATCTGGCTCTAAATTCCATGTAGAAGGCACTATTACATCTTGCCATCGTGAATCCTCATAATCTACCTCAAACCATTTTTCCTCCATTCCATCTTTATTCGGATCTATCTTGAATTTCCATGTTGTAAGAGGAACTCGATCTTCGCCTTTTGGCGAAAAACGATCTTCATCTACGAGCGGTAAATATGACGACAGTATAGCAAAAGAACTAGTTACTAAAATCAGCAAGAGAATAAACGATGTTGCCCTTTTCTTAATGAATTTGTTAAGACTAGTCTGCATAAGAGACAAACCTCGCTTAAAAAATCATTTAAGGCTATTATTAACAATTTTTTAAATATAAAATTGACTAAGAACGACAAGAATTCTCTTCAACACCAAATTTATTAAAAAAGATTTTAGTTTCTTTATCACCATTGTCAATTTTAGTCGGAAATTCGTCAGGATATCCTATTGGAAGAATAACTACAGGTTCATACACTTCTGGCAATTCTAAAAGCGGCATGAGAAACTTCATTTGACCAGGTGTATATGTTAATGTGGCCAGGCCTTCCTCTTCGGCAGCTAGAATGAGATATGCTATTGAAATCCAGGTTGATTCTAACCAATAGGGCATCGTGGTATTTCCAGCTAATACAACCAAAAACGGAGCGTCTGTAAGGAACTTTTTCTCAGTTGTGATATTTTTTTTAGCAAACCACTCTTTTAGCCAAGCAGGGGACCCCTCATGGAAATCTTTGTCTGCAACTTCACATTCAGTTCTTATCTGTCTTTTCAACTGCTCATTATCAATTATAATCAAAGTAAATGGGCTTTGATCTGCACCTGAAGGTGCCAGTAAGCTTGCTTTCAGAATTGAACAGAGTTTTTCAATTCCAAACTTATCTTTCTTGAATTTTCTAATGCTTCTTCGTCGCTTCATAACATTTTGAATCACTTTAATCACTTTTCATCGATCGTTAAGACTACTTACAGATTCTGTAGTTGAATTTTCACAGAAAATTCGATTAACAACTTAATTACATTGACTGCAAGTTCGGTAGGTATTCCAAGACTTAAAGCATGATTTTTCGCATGCTCTATTACTTTTTCTTCTACCTTTACATTTTTAACTGGATATTGGTGTTTTTTCTTATACAAACCTATCTTTTTAGCGATATCCAGTCGTTTTTTAATAAGATCCAATATTTTAAGATCAGTATCTCTAATTTCGTCTCGGAATTCTTCTAAACTCAAGAAGTCATCCTCCTGATTACTGGCGGAATTACATTATATCTTATCGCATGATCGGCTAAAACCATCGCTGTCATGGATTCAACAACTGGTACAGCTCTTGGGACTATACATGGGTCATGTCTTCCCTCTATTTGAAGTTCAGTTTCTTTTTTCTCTGAAATACTCACGGATTCTTGTTTTTTCGTGATTGAAGCTGTGGGTTTGATCGCTATCCGAAATGTAATAGGCATGCCAGTTGATATACCGCCTAAAATTCCACCTGCATTATTTGTTTTTGTGAGAATTTGCCCATTTTTAAAGGTAAATTTATCATTATTTTCAGAGCCTTTCATTCTTGAAACACGAAAACCAGCACCAAATTCTATTCCCTTAACTGCAGGAATTGAAAAAATTGCTTTACTAATGTCTGATTCTAAAGAAGAAAAAATTGGTTCACCCAAACCAATTGGAACATTTGTTACTATACATTCGATTATTCCTCCTATACTATCTCCTTCATTCTCTGCCTGTATTACTAGTTCAATCATCTTTTCGGCAGTTTCTAAATCAGCAGTTCGTATAGGAGTTTTTTCAACATTTTTCTTAATTAATGATATATCCTCTATTTTCTTTGCTTTGATCCCGCCTATTTCAATAGTATGGGCAGTAATATCTACATTTAAAACATCTCTTAGGAGTTTTCTGGCTACAGCACCCGCCATCACGAAACTAGCGGTTATTCTACCTGAAAATCTACCACCGCCTCGATAATCGTTGAATCCACCATATTTTTGGCGTGCAGTGAAATCGGCATGACCTGGTCGAGGTACATCCCTAAAGAGTTCATATTTAGTAGAATCAACGTCTTTGTTCCAAATAAGCATACAAATTGGTGCACCTGTTGTGTAACCATTAAAGACGCCAGATAGAATTTCTACTTGATCTTCTTCTTGTCGCTTAGTAGTAATCTGGCTTTGACCTGGACGTCTTCTGTTTAATTCAGGTTGGATATCATCTTCGGATAACGATAAACCACTAGGGCAACCGTCAATCACGACACCCACACATTTTCCGTGGCTCTCACCAAAACTTGTTATCCGAAATTTTTCACCTAAGCTATTACTCATGTTATCTCCTCAAAATTCATACCTAAGGGTTTCATTACATCCCAAAAATTTGGAAATGATTTTGATACACATTCTGCATCTTGGATTAAAGTCTCACCCTCTGCAACTAACGATAAAACAGCAAATGCCATTGCTATCCTGTGGTCGTTTTTCGGATCTATTATCGCTCCCTTAGGTTTTGAGGTTTTAATTATAATACTATTTTCCTCCTCGCTCACATCTACATTCATTCTCACTAAACCTTCTTTCATTGCAGCAATTCGATCCGATTCTTTTATCTTGAGTCTTTTGATCCCCGTTAATTTACTTTTACCTTCAGCAACTGCACAAAGAACTGTAAGTATTGGAAATAGATCCGGGCAATTAGTTACGTCAAATTCGAGGGCTTCTAATTCGGATTTCTTTAGTTTTATACTCCCATTTTTTGAAATAGCTTCTGCTCCCATTTTTTTTAGCACATTCAAGATCTCTCTATCTGCTTGTAAACTTTTTGCATTCAAATTTTGTGCCTCGATTTCCCCAGCCAATACACCAGAGGATAATAACAATGCTGCACTCGACCAATCCCCCTCAACTTTGTAAATCATTGGTTTGTAAGCCTGTTTTTTTATCCAAAATTTTCTTAAATCTTCAGAAGCCCCAATTTCAACACCAAATTGTCTTTGTGCATCTGTTGTCATCAGAACATATGGCTTAGATTCTAAGGGTGTTGTAAGTATTATCTCTGTATCGTCTTTTGCTAGAGGTGCTACTAAAAGCAAAGCAGAAATAAATTGAGAACTTATGTTACCCGGAATTTTTGTGCGCCCACCTATCAGCCCTCCTTTAACAATTATAGGAGGAAATCCTCTTTCAGAGGAACATTCAACGCCTAGTTGTTTCAATCCGTCAATCAATGGTTTCATTGGCCTTTTTGATAGTGAACTTCCACCAGTCAATCGGCAGGTTCCGTTGACTAGTGAGCAAATTGTTGTCATAAATCTCATAGTTGTTCCAGATTCTCGACAAAACAGATCTCCTTTAGGTTGATGTAACTGTCCACCATTTACATTCCAAAAGTCTTCTTTAACACGTATTTTAACACCGAGTTTCTCCAATAAATCCATCGTAGCTTCTGTATCATCGCTGTTTAGTGGGGAAATTATTTTACTCTCACCGTTAGCTAACGCTGAACAAACTAGTGCTCTGTGAGTGTAACTCTTGGAAGGAGGCGCTACAACTTGTCCTTCAATCGCAGAGGGGGTTATTTTTATTTTCATGCTTTATTAACGTCCATTATTTTAAGAAATCCAAGATTTGTGCAACAA
The DNA here is from genome assembly GCF_019058535.1 of Candidatus Borrarchaeum sp. Classification (NCBI taxonomy): domain Archaea; kingdom Promethearchaeati; phylum Candidatus Borrarchaeota; class Candidatus Borrarchaeia; order Candidatus Borrarchaeales; family Candidatus Borrarchaeaceae; genus Candidatus Borrarchaeum; species Candidatus Borrarchaeum sp. The sequence continues at coordinate 11,383 of NZ_JAHPYX010000189.1, read as the reverse complement.
TATTATCAATACTAAGGTTGTTTGTATCAATAATCACATCTGCAGCTTTTTCGTAAAAAGGCTCTCGAAATTTCAATAGTGCCACAATTTTTTCCCTTGTATTTTGAACGTTAAGTAAAGGTCTTTCTGTACTCGAAGAAGACCTTTCCAATATCCTTTCCACAGATGCTGTTAGTAAAACTATAATTCCCTTCTCTTTCAACCTTACAACATTTATCCAATTGAGAACAACGCCTCCACCGCAATCTACAACGATATCGTCCATTTCTGAGACTGTTTTAACTATTTCTATTTCAAGTTCCCTAAACTTGATCTCGCCATCATCTTCAAAGATTTTCGGGATATATTTGTTAGCTTTTTTTACAATTAAATCATCCGTGCTTACATATTCCTTTCCTAATTTGCTAGCTAGAGCTTGTGCTACACTGGTTTTTCCTGTCGCCATGAAACCTATGATTACAAGATTATTTTTCATTTCTGCCGCCTTTCAATTTTTCACTAACAATTTCTTTCATCTTTTGAATAGGAGCTTTAGCTCCCGTCCACAACTCAAATGCTATAGCACCTTGCCATACAAACATGGCTAAGCCAGAAATTGTCTTTGCGCCTGCCTTTTTTGCATCTTTCAATAGTTGTGTCTCAAGAGGGTTATAGACAGTGTCAAAAACTGTGATAGTTTCAGGGATAATTTCTCGTTTAAGTAATGTTTGGTTTGCATCGGGCCACATTCCAACTGATGTGCAGTTAACGAGCAGATCTGCATTTTGGACCTCTTCTCTTAGAATTTTTTCTGATAACTCACGAGATCGGGCTTCAACAATCACACTTTCCAATAAGTCGTTACAAAGCTCATTAGCTTTTTCTATTGACCGGTTCACGATGACGAGTTCAGCTGCTTTTCTTCCGATTGAAAATGATGCTGCCCGTGCTGCACCACCAGCACCTAATATCACAATTTTTTTGTTTGTTGGATCAAATTCGGCTTCCTTTAATGCATTTGTCACGCCTAGAAGATCTGTGTTGTATCCTCTGAGAAATCCTTGATTATTTACAATTGTATTAACAGCACCAATGCTTTGTGCTGTCGTATCAATAAGATCAAGGTATTCCATTACAGCAAGTTTATGAGGGATAGTGACATTCAATCCTCGGATGTTTAAGGTTTTAACTGCAGTTATCACCTGTTTTAAATCACTTTCGAGGACGTTAAATGCTAAATAGCAGTATTTATCATCTATGCCAACTTCTTTGAATGCTGCGTTGTGCATAATTGGAGAAAGAGAGTGTTTGACTGGATGTCCAATTAGTCCACAAAGCTGTGTTTCTGACGTGATCATTTCATTCACTTATCAATTTCTGAATCCGTCTCATTTTTTGAATGCTAATTTGACCCGGCGCTGTAACATTCGCCCCGAATGATGCAAATGTAAATTTTGAACCGAATAAAGGACATAATACCCTAGAGATTAAACCATTTTCGCCCATACAGAATGTTACAATTTCCATTTCTCTGAGATATTTCTCCGCCGCGCTATGTAAACTTAAAATTATTAAGTTATCTTCAATTTCTTTTGCATAAGTTACTATTTTCACTACATCAATACCCAATCTGTACGCCATATCTATTTTCTTTAAGAGAACATGGGTTGGTGGAGTATCTTGAAATGAATGATATGAACCAATGATTTTTACTCCAACCTTTTTTGCAGAATCTACGAGATCCTCATTTAGAAATGGACTACTTAATTCGATGTCAATGAAATCGGGGCGCAAATCAATTAAGTTATTAAGAGTCTTGAAACGATCTTCTTCACTCCCCTTAAATTTACCACCTTCGTTCTTACGTCTGACAGTAAAAATTACAGGGAGTTTCATTTTTTCTAATAGTTTTTCTAATTCACCATAATCGAGGGCCTCCAAATAATCTAGACGAAATTCAATGAGATCTGCTTGAAACTCAGCGTTAGATATCAACATGAAAAGTTTGTTTATACTTTTTTCTCCGACAGCTACACAGATTTGCACAATAGCCCTCCTGTTTAGTCCAATTGTATTTTTCGGTGTTTGATAATTCTGAATTAGCCTTTAGTGAAATAAAAAAGATTACGAAATAGAATAAAAAAGTTATTTCTAGAAACGCTCCAAAAAAGTTGTTAACGCCCTCATTTTGAGACACATATTACCTTTATACATAAATATGTATACTTTTTATGAGTCGTACGTAAGATTTATAAATAGTATACACTTCCAAGTGTTTAATTTCACATTCTAAAGTACCAAAAAATGGACAATGTCAGTTAAAAAAACTGTACATTGTATAATATCGGATAAAACAATTGTACAAAAAACTGAAATTACCATAAAAAAAAGAGGTAAAAAAATGAAAACTATAGAAACTAACACAGAGAAAATTGCAGAATTGGCTGCACTCGCAGAAAAACATAATGTCAAATTTCTGCGACTCCAGTTCGTAGATATTTTCGGGACGCTCAAGAACGTTGCAATTCCGATCACTCACGTTGGAGATTCATTAACTAATGGTACGGGGTTTGATGGCTCTTCCATAAAGGGTTTTACTCCCATCTATGATTCAGATATGATAGCTATGCCCGACCCAAACACTTGGGCTATTCTTCCATGGAGACCTAAGGAATTAACAACTGCGAGAATGATTTGCGATATTATGCGTCCTGGCGGAAGACCGTTTGAAGGCGATCCGCGTTATATTCTAAAAAGAGCAATAAAGAAAGCAACAGATATGGGCTATAATTTTTTAACAGGGCCTGAACTCGAATTTTTCTTAGTAAGAATGGATAACGGCGGTTGTATGAGCCCCATGGACTCTGGCGGCTATTTTGATATGATGCCAATGGATATGGGAACTGACGTGCGTCGAGCTGCAATTCTTGCAATGGAAGATTTCGGATTGGAAATCGAAATGAGCCACCACGAGGTTGCTCCCGGGCAGCACGAAATAGACTTTCGATACGCAGAGGCATTAGAGGCAGCTGATAAATCCATAACCTACAAACAAGCAACAAAGGCGATGGCGGTGCAGCTTGGGATGTATGCGACTTTCATGCCAAAACCATACTACGGTGAAAACGGTTCTGGAATGCATGTTCACCAAAGTCTTTTTGCAGTTGACACAGGAAAAAATGCGTTTTATGACGCTAGTGCTGATAGTTCTCTTAGCGATGTGGGTAAATGGTATATTGGTGGTCTATTAAAACACGCTAAAGCTTTAACTGCAGTTGTAGCACCCACTATTAATTCATACAAACGCTTAGTACCAGGTTATGAGGCTCCTGTCTATATTAGCTGGGCTTTCGCAAATAGATCTGCCCTCGTTAGAGTACCAAACTATCATCCAAATCTGGAAAAAGCTATTCGCGCAGAGTTTAGGTGTCCTGATGTTTCCTGTAACCCATATTTGGCCTACGCCGTCATGTTGAGTGCAGGCCTTGACGGAATTAAAAACCAAATTGAGATGCCAGAAACATTGAACTGTACAGGGTTGAATGTTTATGATCTTACTGAGCAAGACTTAGCAGACAGAGGCATAAAAACGCTTCCAGGCTCATTAACTGAAGCTTTAAATGAATTAGAAAAAGACACAGTGATAAAAGAAGCGCTTGGCGAATATACCTTTAACTTATATCTCAAATTGAAACGTGCTGAAGTTGCAGAGTATGAAGAGTTTGTGAAGGGCGACCCCGATCACAAGCAGAAAATTACACAGTGGGAAATTGACAAATATCTTATCCGTGTGTAATTCATAACCATGTGTAATGCGGAAGTCCCTTTCCTCATTTCTTTTTTTAATTCTTTACGTTGTAATGAGTTAGAAAAGAAAAAACCCGTGTTAATTACTATCTCAGAAAGTATACATTCGATCAAACATTTGCGAGAATTTGTTTGTTTGTTTGTTTGAATATTTTGCTGAGTATTAGAAAACGTATCAAACGTTCAAAAAAACAAGCTCGGAGTGAACATTTCTTCAGTTCAACATTTGTGAATCAACGCAAAACATTTAAAGCGATATCCTTATTGTAATTGATCGATTTGGGACAAAAGCAAGTTATTGAATCGATCTTTGACAAATGTAAACTATTGAATCTATGGACGATGTGTCCTATGAATTATTACAAGTACATTATCATTGGAAACTCAGCTGGTGGGATAGGAGCTATAGAAGCAATAAGAGAGGTTGACAAAACCAATGAAATAGCAGTAATCTCTGATGAGCCCTATTCGGCTTATTCAAGACCTTTAATTTCATATCTACTAGCTGAAAAAATTAAACTAGACGATATTTATCTTAGAGTGCCTAATTTCTATGAGGATAACGGCGTAGCTACTTTTTTTGGCACTCAAGCAACAAATATCGATTTTAACGAAAAAAAAGTTACGTTAGATAATGGAAAAAAATTATATTATGAGAAACTTTTACTAGCTACTGGTGGCACACCTTTCGTCCCAAATATGCCCGGTCTAGATAAGACAGGAGTTTTTAGGGGGTTCAACACACTTGACACTACACTTGAGCTCCAAAAAACCATATCCGAAAAGAAAGGCAGAGCTGTTATTTTAGGCGGAGGGCTTATTGGACTCAAAGCAGCTGAAGCATTAAGAATGAAAGGACTTGAAGTTACTGTTGTTGAACTTCTAGATCGACTTATGCCACTAGTAATTGATCAACCAGCCTCTCAATGGGTTGAAACAGTCCTGGAAAATCAAGACATCAAGATAATAACTGGTAACACTATCTCAGAAATTACTGGAAGTTTCTCAAATCCTAATGAAGTAGGGGGAGTCGTTCTAAAAGATGGAACTACAATCCGATGCGACATTGTAGTTATTGCGATAGGTGTGCGACCAAGGATAGAATTAGTTAGAGAAAGTGAAGTAGAAGTCAACCGGGGAATTTTAGTTAATAAGAAAATGGAGACTAGTGTGCCCAATGTTTTTGCGTGCGGTGATTGTGCAGAAGTCTATGATTTTATTATGGATTCTTTCAGATTGACTCCGTTGTGGCCAACCGCTTTTGTAGGTGGGAGAATCGCAGGATTCAATATGGCGGGTGATTGTAAAGAGTACTATTGGGGCACCAGCATGAATTCTACGACCTTTTTTGGATTTCCAATCATCTCTGCTGGAATAATCAACCTTTCAGACGAAGAAAAATCAGATTACGAGATTTTAAGCCAAAACACAGAGAGTTTTTACAAATCAATTATTTTAAAGGATAATAAAATAATGGGATTCGTTCTAGCTAATGAGATAGATCGTGCAGGAATTTTCCTTGGGTTAATGAGAAACAAAATTGATGTCTCGGAATTCAAGGATGATTTACTTTCTGAAGATTTCGGTCTTATCCACTTGAGCGATCAAGTAAGAAATGATTTACTGGCAAAGGAGAACCTCTCATGCATGACTTGAAGAAAATAGCGAATCCGTATAATGATGATAAAGTCATTTCTAATTGTTCTATCTTCGGAATGATGAATGTTAAAGGAGATTTGTTCTATGGAAATGACATACTTCATGCGATTGCTAACATGCACGAGAGAGGCAATGGCTTAGGGGGAGGCTTTGCAATTTATGGATTATATCCCGAATTCAAGGATTATTATGCATTTCATATCATGTATCAAACTAGAAAAGGAAAAGAACTCACAGAAGATTTTCTTAAGCATAATTTTGAGATCGAATTTGACGAAGAAATTCCCACTAAACCAACTCTTAGCATTGATCAACTCCATGCACCAATAGTCTGGCGTTATTTCGTAAAGCCTCCTGTTGAAAATCCAGACTACATTGTGAAGAAAGTAATGGAGATCAATACACAAATTCAGGACGCTTTTGTTTTCTCAAGTGGTAAAAATAGTGGCATCTTCAAAGGTGTTGGATTCCCAGAACAGATTGGCGAATATTTCCGTTTAGAAGAGTACAAAGGATATCTTTGGACTGCCCACGGTAGATTCCCGACAAATTCACAAGCGTGGTGGGGTGGAGCGCATCCTTTTGGTGTTTTAGATTGGTCTGTAGTACACAATGGAGAGATTTCCTCTTACGGCACAAACAAACGTTTCCTTGAAATGTATGGCTACATCTGCACATTGTTCACGGATACAGAAGTTATAGCCTATGCTGTTGATCTGTTAATGAGGAGACATAATTTACCGATTGATTTAGTTGCCAAAGTCTTTTCTGCGCCTCTTTGGAGTGAAATAGACGCATTAGAGGATGAAAAACTTCGCAACCAATATACAACGCTACGAAAGGCTTTCGGCGATCTCTTACTTAATGGACCATTTACAATAATTATAGCACACGAAGGTGAAATGATCGGACTTACCGATAGAATCAGACTTCGACCTTTAAGTGCAGGAATTAATGAAAAGAATGACATGCTTTACTTATCTTCGGAAGAGGGATCTATCCGCCTAGTTTGTCCTGATATTGAAACCACATGGACTCCAAAAGGCGGTGAACCGATTATCGGTCGATTAAAAGATCGTAAAGTTCTCTATAATAAAGAAGCTGTTTATGCGGTAGGTGAATCATAATAATGAAATCACAATTACTCCCAGAATTTCTTATTGAAAGAAATGAAGACAGATGCATACGTTGTGGCGTGTGCGTTCGACAGTGTGGGTTCGAGGTTCATAGACATGATGAAGAACTTGATCTTATGTTTGTGAAAGAAGAAGACTGTGCTGGTTGCCAAAGATGCGCAGTCCTATGTCCAACTAATGCACTAATTATTCGACCAAATCCAGCTGATTATCGTCCTAATGCTAGTTGGACAAAAGAAGTTATAAACAATTTAAAAAAGCAGGCAGAAACTGGAGGCGTCTTACTTACGGGATGTGGCAACCCACAACCATATAAAATTTATTTTGATCATTTACTTATCAATGCATCACAGGTAACAAATCCAAGCATAGATCCTTTGCGGGAACCGATGGAACTTCGCATATATCTTGGTAAAAAGCCTGAGGGGCTCTCTTATAAAAATGGAGTCCTAGAATATGAAGAAACAGAACAAGTAAGGATAGAAACGCCCATTATCTTCTCTGCGATCAGCTTCGGTGCGATAAGTTTTCAAGCACAAAAGGCATTAGCACAAGCTGCTACAGAATTTGGAACGCTGTTTAATACAGGAGAAGGAGGATTACCTCTTGAACTGCGAAAATATGGTAATAATGCTATCGTACAGTGTGCTTCAGGACGATTTGGCGTTGACTCAGATTACCTAAACACCTCAAGGATCGTTGAAATTAAAATTGGACAGGGAGCGAAACCAGGTATAGGTGGACATTTACCAGGTGAAAAGGTTTCAGTTACAGTCTCACAAACCAGAATGATACCAGAAGGCACTGATGCCTTGTCTCCTGCTCCTCAACATGACATTTACTCCATTGAAGATCTTTCTACTCTGATCTACGCTCTGAAAGAAGCTACAAATTACAAACCGATTTCAGTCAAAATTGCAGCAGTTCACAATGCAGCGGCAATAGCGTCAGGTATTGTACGTGCAGGCGCAGATATTGTTGCAATAGATGGGTTCCGTGGAGGCACAGGTGCCGCCCCTCAAATTATTCGCGATAATGTAGGGGTTCCAATTGAACTTGCACTTGCATCGGTTGATGACCGATTGCGTGCAGAAGGCATCCGAAATCAATGTTCACTTATATGTGCAGGTGGTTTCCGGAATTCTGCAGATATTGTTAAAGCAATCGCTCTGGGTGCAGATGCAGTCTATATTGGGACCGCTGCTCTTGTAGCTATGGGATGTACTGTTTGCCAGCGTTGCTATACAGGAAAATGTAATTGGGGCATATGCACACAAGACCCCTACTTGGCAAAACGATTAAACCCAGATATCGCAAGAAGACGATTGCTCAACTTACTAAAAGCTTGGAGTTTAGAAGTTAAAGAAATGCTTGGTGGAATGGGTATCAACGCATTAGAAAGCCTTAGAGGAAACAGATTGCATTTACGTGGGATCGATTTAGCCGATTGGGAACTAAAGGTGTTAGGTGTAAAGGGGGCTGGACAATAGATGAGCACTTATGCTAAGGTAATTAATGCTGCGGGCATACCTTTCCGTGAATTAAATGAAAAAATAAGACAAGCAGCAACCAATGGAATTAGGAAACTCATTCTTGATAATGTATATGGACATCGCTATATTGGTACTGGTGTTTACGATCGTCAGATAGAGATTGAAATAAATGGTACACCTGGACAGGATTTAGGAGCATTTTTGAACGGACCTATTAGCATTCAGGTTTATGGAAATGGTCAGGATGGAATCGGAAATACGATGAACGATGGCAAAATCATAGTTCATGGCAACGCAGGAGATCTGCTCGCTATGTCAATGCGTGGTGGCAAGATTTTCATACGAGGAGATGTCGGGTATAGATGTCTTTTGCATATGAAAGAATATTTACTGAAAAAACCGGTTGTAGTTATCGGTGGGACTGCACAAGACTTTTTCGGGGAATATATGGCGGGTGGAATCGGAATTTTACTTGGATTAACTTTAAGAAAAGGTCAAACTCACAGAGCTAATTTCATAGGAACTGGTATGCATGGAGGGACGCTTTTCATCCGTGGCGATGAAGATAACATAAAAGAGTCTCAGTTAGGAAAAGAAATCAGCCCTGTTGAAATGGACGAAGAAGACTTTAAATTGCTAGAAAAAGCTATTAGAGAGTTTACATGGTATTTTGATGGTTTCAACGATCAAGAAATCTTAGATATGCCATTTACCAAACTCATTCCTGTTCATAAACGTCCTTATGGAAAATTATATGCATATTGAATTAATGTCATTTGAAATTTGAGGCAGATGAGTTTTATGAAAAGAATTTATGCTAACGAAGAAGTATGTATAGGCTGCAAACTGTGTGAGATTTGGTGTGTAGTTGAACATTCTAAATCAAAAGACATAATCAAAGCATTCAAACACGAATTACAGAAACCAGATCCAAAAGTAATAGTAGAAATAAGTAAACCAATTTCATTTGCACTGCAATGCCGTCACTGTAATGAACCTGATTGTGTGTATGCGTGCATTAGTGGTGCTATGTACATTGATGAAGACGGGACAGTACAACATAACGCAGATAAATGCGTCGGATGCTGCAGTTGTATCATGGTGTGCCCGTATGGGGCTATTACTATTGCTCGAGATGAAAATAACAATGTTAAAGTGGTTTCAAAATGTGATCTTTGTCCAGATAGCGACGTTCCAGCATGTGTGGCACATTGTCCAAATGAAGCTTTAGTCTATGTTGAAGAAGTAATCGATTAAATTTGTCTGACGCACCATTTTTTGTTTTCTAGTAATTTCATTCTAATTTTGCGTTCTTCTATCTACTCGCGATCCAAGTTCCAGCCCAGATGGAAATCCTTTCAAAGATATCTTCCAAATCTTTTCCAGGTTTTGTAAGTGAATATTCAACCCTAGGTGGAATTTCGTCATAAGTCTCTCGGTCTAATAACCCGTGTTCCTCTAACTCTCTTAGACGTTTAGTAAGGGTCTTAGGGCTGCCTCCTACCGCGTCCAGTAGTTTATTAAAGCGTAATTTATTGTGACGCAGAAGAGCCCGAATTATGGACATAGAATGCTTCTTTCCAAAAATTTTCAATGCATTTTGAAGCACACATTCACTTGTACAATTAAGATTTCCTTCATGCTGCAGACAATGCCAATGAAGGCGTTCATTAGTATTGGTAACTTTATCCGACTTATTAGCATGATCTAAACTCTTACATTCATTTTCTTGAATCATATAATCACCTTTCTGCCGCTTTACTTTTGGGAAGTTATTTCCATAGCATCCTCTTTGCAATTTATATTATCAGATACACTATATTTTTTGAAGTAATAAAAAATTTTCTCTAAAAACAAAAAACATCACTAAATAAGTTGCAATGCAGAGAAGTTCAAGTTATAGTATTCTCTGTGTTTGTAAAACTAAGAGGTGAACAGTATGGTTGAAAAACACGCCGAAGAATGTGAATGTGACAAGCCTGAAATTAGGGATTCATTTAAAGAAGGAAACTGCTCAGAAGAGCAGATAATCAAATGTCACGGTCGAGAAATGCTTGATAAATTGAAAAAGGAAGGTAAGATTTAGCTAGAAAATTATTCAGGCCTCTTATCGTTCTCTTTTTTCCTTTTCAGCTTCTTTTTTTCAATTTTGAATTTCGGGTTTTTAAAAAAATCCGTGAATTTTGAAGGGGTCCGTCTTCTGCTTCACTTTTTTAGTTACAGGTTGGGGTCTGTCTGTTTATAAGAGTGGTGCTCCTTACTAACTTTCTAACTACTGGAAGCGACGTACTATGGCCGTGATTACACTTCCTGGGGTTATCACCTCATTCGCAGACACACAGGTGCTGGACGACCTGATGAGACGATTCGGTAACGCTCGAAGACGCGCCTTCTCATGAAACGCAAAATCGATCCCAAATTAAGTACGGAGATTTCTCGTGATCCCAACGTAGTTACAGTGTATGAAGACGATCCATTAGTTCTTTCTAAAATCACTTTTAAGTTAGGCACAGAATTAATAGCAGCAAATATGCAAGCCAAGAAATTGGTTAGTCAGATTAGGATTCCTACTTTGGTTCAAAGCAGATCTTCAGATTCATTAGTGCTTGGTGCAGATGAACTTGATGAATTAATGAGTATGCCGGATAAAACTGTCAACTACCCCTCCCTTTCGGAAGGGGGTTGAAAGAGCTCCTGTAGAGGGGTAGGAGATTAGCCTAAGTGAAGTCTCCTGTAGGGTGGAGGCAGATGAACTACGTTCGGGGCTGAGTGTCTGAAAATCACCCTGGAATGCTCCTCAAGTTCCAGGCTCTGAAAGACATGGTGGACGACCCAGATCGGTATCCCGAGACCTGTACCATCATCATGTTCCGTGCCTGCCTCAACATTGGTGATGAGGACAAACCCGCTTCGGCGGAGCTGACCTTTACAGGTCGTTAAATATAGTTTGGTATGGGCACACTATCCCCTGTGCTCGCAGAAAGGGATACGTGAGACACAACCCGTACCGCAATTCATCTCCACCCTGTCGGATGGAGTCTTCTTGCGGAGGTTAGATAAAAATCTACGAGGGGCTCTACCATGAGGTTTACAGTCAATTACCCCACCCTGAAGAGTCGGGGCTTGGGTCGTGAGACCTGAGAGTAATTAGTTGATTAGCCTAAGAGAGGTCATGGATATGGCGGTATCTAAGTTATCAGGAGAGTTAAAGAACACACCAAGGGATGCTTCTCTAGTCCCTTGCTCTGTAAACGGTGGTTTAAACAGAGAGGAAACTCTCAGTGATCATCGTAGAGTACTGACTGATAA